>JBHIER010000006.1:0-21271 GCA_046760705.1 bacterium | reverse complement strand
GCAAAGTCTTATAAGGATTCTATAATTGTAGAGTGAGCGTACAGGCCTACCTCTACGATAAGCCCCCCCAAGATCAAGCACGAAGCTGCCAGTTTCCTTTAACACCCGTTTTACCTCAATGCTAAACGATAAAAGCCAATTTACATAATCGTCCTGATCCACATTACCGTATTCTTTTTGGCGTTGTAATGCAAAAGGCGGCGAAGTCACGACGAGGTCTATTGACTCATCTGGCAGACATTGAAGTAGATCCAGTGCATCACCTAAATAAGCTTTACCGAAATGTGTCTTATATAAAGGCTTAGGTAGCGATCTCATCAGTATTCCTCCAATCCCCAAACCCAACTGGTCATTATTTTCCACAAGACTGTTGCGGCGAAATAGACTTCGTGATCTCTCATTTTGAGTTGCTCTATTTCGTAAATGTATCTTTGTTGGTCCTGAGTACCGATAATGTAAGCAACCCACTGGCGAGCATCATCGTCGACTAAGAGATCTATCATATCACGAATGGCAAACCTTCCTGCTGTGCTCAATGCCCATGAAATACCTGGTCTCATAGAAGGATGCGCTCGTGGGAATTCATGGATGATATCAGAAGTAAATCGCTGAGCAGGTTTACCTAAAGCTCTGGTAGCTTCGATGCGAATGTTTTCTTCGACAGCAACAAAACTTTCAATAAGAGCATTCAAAGCTGACCTGTTGCGTAGCTCATCAAGAGCCCAAGCAGCTCCAGCACGTATTTCTGGATGTTGCTCTGTATCCAAAAGAGTATCGATTAAGATTTGGCAGGAAGGGTCTTTATCAATCTCCACTAACACAATAATGGATTCTAACCTGTTTTGCAAATATTCATCGTTTAAACACTGTTTAATAAAATCGCATCCACGAATATCATCTTGACGTGCAAGACTTGCGGCAGCTTCAAGCCTTACGTAGATATGTTCACTGGAGTCGCTGAGCTTATCAATGAGAGAGTTAGTAATTGGGGGAGAAACAAAGAAAGCGAGTGCTTTGGTTGCTGTATCTCTCTTGCTTAGTGACGTACTCGAGTGTAATTCAATATAGTGGTCTTCAGAAGCTGACTTATCGCACAGAAAGTTTAAACTTACAGGAACTATAGACGCAGTGATCTGATTCTCGACAATCCCTTCACCTTCCCTAACCAAAGGTGTCAGAACCTTTCCCTTTTTCAAAAGCCTCAAAGTTATAATTCTGTTATCAATCTCCCTTCGATACTGGATTCTTTCTCGGGTAACCGACGTAACAATACCGGAGGTACTTGCAGTCGCTATGGGCCAAATTATCCTCATTTCAAAACCTTCTTCTGCCCCTTTTGGTAACGTTAAAATGGCACTATCGCCTTTTTGGGCTAACCGGAGGTCTTTAACGGAAACGTATTGAGTAGGACTGCTCACTTGCCAATCTATAGGCTCATCGCCTATCCGACTACAGGTCACAAATGCTACAAAATCATTATCATCCAAACCATAATCCCATCCCCGTTCTGGGTCTGTTTGGGAATGAGACATGGAGATTTCTAACTTGGCCTTTGTCCTGCATTCAACACATTTACTACAATTTATGCAAAGGATGTCAGGCACTCTGATACGTTTGATCTTGATGTCCTTCCAAATTTCAAAGCTTCTTGAACCACGTTCAAGCTCAACAGGATTATGTCCCTGAGCTCTCAAATTGTTAAACACAGCAATGGTGCCAGTCGCACCCATGGAAATCTTTTCCAGAAAGCTTATATCAGACTTAAATGACCTTCTGTTTGCCATTATATCTACTCACTCATCTAAATTGCGTGGAGGCGTAATATCACGCAACTCGTTCATATGCGAAATCAATAATAACACTTTTTGCCTCCTTTGTCAATGCCTTTCTAGGGAGTTGGGGGAAATTTCACTGCCAAGCTTCCGACAGTTTTTGGTCCGATAGACTGAATTATTACTGTTTCCTATCGTAAAAGCACCATGCGTTTTGTATAGGTATACTCTCCCGCTGTCAACCGATAGAAGTACACCCCACTGGCGACCTCGCGGCCGTTCTCATCCCGGCCATCCCAGGTAACGGTATAATAGCCCGGCTTCTGATGCTCATCCAATAGCGTCCTCACTTCCTGCCCCAGAATGTTGTAGATTTTAAGCGTAGAGCGAAGAGCGGAGAGCTCAGAGTCCACTCCCTTCCCTCCGCTCTTTCCTCTGTGCTCTCTGCTGGGGATGGTGTACTGGATGGTTGTGGTGGGGTTAAAGGGGTTGGGATAGTTCTGGAAGAGGGCGAATTGGGAGGGAACAGACCAGTCGACCGCCAGTGGACCGAAGCTCCTCCGCTCTCCGGCAGCACTGACAACTTCAAGTTTGTAGAGATAGGGAGAACCAATAGAAACATTCTTGTCAAGGAAACAGTAAGCGCCGTTCTTCTCTTCGACCTCTCCTTGTACCTCACCGAACGGGCCGTCGGCTCTGGAGGCTCTCAGGATCGAAAAAGCGGTCACTTCTCCACTGCCCGAGACGGACCATCGGAGGAGCACCCCCTCAGCTCTCCCTAAAACAGAGAAGTTTTGAAGCATGACCCCCATCGGGGCAGCCTCAAATCCGTATGCATTTGTCAGATGGAGATCGTGGTGGGTGGTGGCCCATTCCACCCGATCCGGATCGTACGGGTATCCGTGGCAGTAGGCCATCACATACGGACCCTGGGCCGTGACCAGATCCAGCGCTCCATCGCCATCGACGTCGCATACAGTCACATCGTAGTTTGAGCCGTAGGTCGATACGGGCCAACCAAACAGGACCGAGCCGTCGAGTCGCCAAGCAAAATAGTAGAAAGCATCATTTTGGATGTTCCGAACCTCGGCCAATATCTCAACTCCCGGCTGGCCGTCCACGTCACCAATTCTGGGGAAGGCGTACCAGTGAGCATTGGGAACCCTTATGGACCGGACCAGGCTGCCGTCACCATCCAAAACGAAGAGGCCGCTGCCCAGAAAGGGTGGGACCACAAACTCAAGTCCATCGTCGCCGTCGAGGTCTCCGAGGGCCGAATAGTAGGTCAACGCTCCGTTCAAAGCCACCGGCCAACCGGGAACAGGAGTCCCGTCACGGCCCCAGGCATAGGCCAGGCTGAAGAGGGTAGCCACCAGAATCTCCGGCTCGCCGTCCCTATCTATGTCTCCGAGGTTGGGTGAATTATAGCTGTAACCGCAGGGCTGGGGCCAGCCGGGCAGAGCCTCTCCGGCGTAGTCCCAGGCGTAGAGTGAATCGGAGGCGAAGAGGATATCCGGGCCACCGTCCCCGTTCAGATCGCCCATAGTCGGATGGGTGAACCCAAATCTGCGGTTCGTCTTGGGCCATCCCGCTGCCACAGCCCCGTCGTGGTGCCACAGATAGACTGCCCCTGAGCTCAGATCGGGATTTGAGGATCCGGCTACGATCTCCAGATCGCCGTCCCCGTTCAGGTCGCCCAGGGCCACTGCGCTGAAATAGGCCTCTGGTATCTGCTGCGGCCAACCTGTCACCGGACTCCCATCGCTGTGCCAAGCGTAGACAGAGACACCGGAAGCAACATCCAGGTCGTAATTGGCCGAACCGGCGACGATCTCAAGCTTACCGTCGCCGTCTAAGTCGCCCACCGCCCGCGTGGTCAGCCGCGCCTGCAAAGGGAAATCGAACCGTACGGGCCAGCCGGGGAGCTCAGATCCGTTCAGTTCCAGGAGGTGGAGACTGTAACCATCCGGACCACGGGTCGAGACGATGATCTCGTTGGCACCGTCCCCATCTACGTCGGCCACGGTCGCCCCGAAGTAGTCTGTCGCCCCACCCACCTCAATTGGGAATCCAGCGGCCTCAGCCACCGGGGTGATTTCCAATGGGAACCTGGGCAGTCGCTCGTTACCGGCGCTGTCCTCGGCAGTGACGTAATATATGTAGGGGAGACCGTTGCTCAATCCGGTGTCCAGATAATGCATCTGGACGGTGGAAGCGATCCTATCGTAGCTGACCCCCAGATCGCTCGATCGGTAGACGTGAAATCTCTTCAGGTCGGCCGGAGCAGCAGTGGCATACCTCCCCCATTCCAGTTCTGCCCCCTGATCACGGGAGAGCCCTCGAACAGAGACAATGGGGGGATAAGAGAGGCCGGGAACGGCGCTCACCTCCGCCGGGAAACCGCTCTGGCGGCCGGCCGTATCGTAGGCGGTAATGTTGATAAAATATCGCACCCCATCCCTCAGCCCGGAGAGGACAGAGTTCGAATCGGCTCTCGAATCGACCACGATGGGCGAGGGCCCCTGATTGGCATCGGTTCCGTTGTAAGGCGGACCAGGACCGTCGGAGTCGTAGTACAGATTGTACCCGGCAGTAGCCGGATCCGGATTGGGTGACCACCGCAGGTAGATCTTCTCCTCCTGGCCTTCTGCCGCCAAATCGAAAGGGGGAAGGACACCCAGTCCGGCCCAGAAGGCCGCTGCCCGGTCGATGCGCGTGGCGTAGGAGAGGAGATCGGTCGAGAGCACGTCCAGAAAATAGTGCTCCAGATTGGACGTCAGCAGCCAGCGGTTGGAGAAGACCGAATCGCCGGGGGCACCGTCACCGTGGAGCCCATCATCGAACAACCGAAGCGAATCGACCACCGTCCCTTCGGAGGTCTCAAAGTATCCTCTCACCTCTGAGATGCCGTCGTGGTCGAAGCTCTTCACCGTCACCGTGACCTCACAGGTATCCAGGGAGGCTAGGCCAACGGCCACGCCGATCTCCCCCACCTTCGGATGGAGCCGCACCAGTTGATGCTCGGACAACTCTCTGGCCAACCTACCGTTGGCCAGCAGATCCTCCTCGTCGTCGCCCATGACCAGGGCCCAGCGAAGGGTGGTCGTATCCCCTGAGGCCAGATCGAAGGGGCCGCTGGATGCGAGGAAGGTGCAATCGAAACCGAAGGGGTAGTCGCTCACCACCGTCTCCCACGAATCGAAGTGGGGGTCGAGGTGGCCGGCCGCGTCGGGATGGAAATAGGCGTCCCGCTCCTCGGGCTCGAGGTCGGTCGTGTCCCCGCTCAGCACCGCATACTGGATCCGCTCCTGCCTCTCCGGGATGACCACCCCGGGCCTCTCCTCCCAGCGGAACCAGTGCCAGTCTGTCAGACCCAGATCCTGAGGGGTCTCCAAGAACTGGATTCCAGCGAAGACCCGGTAGGCGGCCGGATCGCCTTCAGGCCAGTCCTCAGAAAACCAGCGATAGTCGTAGATGTAGGCCAGATCCAGCTCCCGGTTCAACCCCACCCAATCGAAGCGGTCGTTGACGATCTCTCGGCTGTTGTACTCGGGGATATCGGCATCGAAAAAGACCCCGACATAGAGACCTGTGTAGTCGTAGGGGCTGATGTTGATGATCTCGGCCGTGTAGAAGATGAAGTCCTCGTACGGGTGATCGAAACCGTGAACCGAAACGTCCAGTTGGATATTGAGAGGGTACCCCTGATCGGGGAGCTCGTCCCGGTCCGCATACGGACCGTCGGTGATGCTGAAGAAGACGTCTTCGTCGGAGACAAACCGCCCTTTGGAGACCTGGCCGGTCTGGGGATCAATGCCCCACGGACCGGGCCATGTTCGTTGTCCAAGTTCGTCCAGCGGCCACGATGTGGGCAGGGTGCTGGTAGCCATCAGAGGAAGTTGGGCCAAGAAGGAGGCCGGCGCTACGTCCCCCACGGTGGCCTCCCCGGAATAAAGGGTACCCAGGGAGCCTGGAAGGGGCCCCCAATCGGATCTGTCCGTCCCCCCATAGAGTTCGGCCTCGGAGACGGTCGGACCCATGCTCACCGAGTCGCCGGCCGCCGGGTCCCAATATGTGGGCGTCCAGGGCCCCTCCGGGGCACCGATCCAGAGATTGAGATCAGGAACGTAACCGTGCCCCTTGTACCATCCGGCCGGAAGCTCAGGGACGATGTACCCGGACCAGCCCCACGTCCCCAAAAGACCGTTGTTGAAAACGGTCTGCTTCAACTCGCCGACGTCCACAATCCCAGCCGCCAGATCGATATCATCGAAAGGAATTTTTCCCTCGAGCCCTCCATCAGGATTTTCGAACTCCCGGGCAGAGGAGTGGGCAAACAATGAGAGGATACACAAGCCGACAAGGAACCTATATGTTAGGGAGCGCAATCTCATTCGGAATTTCCATGGAGCGGACTGGGAAGAGGCGCTTTGGAGGTCAGAGTGCGGAGCCACCCGACAATGGGCTATGTCGGAAGGTTCCTCCGTCCATCTTCGTCCCCATCACCACCCGTTGTATACCGTTCAGATCCCTGATAACCTCGATCCCCTCATACCGGCCTTCACCGGCCATCATGCACCGGACCACATCCGCCTGGCCTTGGCCAACTTCGAGGGCGAGAAGTCCATCTCTCCTGAGAAAAACGGGTGCCTCGCGAACAACTCTGAGCAAAACATCCAAACCATCTTCACCTCCGTCCAGGGCCACCTGCGGTTCAAAATCTCGAACCTCTGGGGGAAGATCTGCGATCTCGGAGGTGACGATGTAGGGGGGATTGGAGACGATGGCATCCGCGCCCTCCCTGAGGCCAAAATCCCCCAACGGTTCAAAGAGATTCCCCAGGTGAAAGGAGATGTGGGCCGCCAGGTCGTTCAGTCGACCGTTCTCTCGGGCCACCGATAGGGCTCGCTCTGAGATATCGGTGGCGTACACCCGGGCTCTGGGAAAGGCCTGGGCCAATGAGATGGCAATGTTGCCGCAACCGGTGCCCAGATCGACCACGACCGGACCGGTGTCGCCTGACCAGCCGACCTGAAGCCTCTTCACGACCGCCTCGACCAAAATCTCCGTCTCAGGTCGGGGGATGAATACATCTTCGTTGACGATCAGATCGCAGGAGAGAAACTGGGTGGAACCCACAATGTACTGGATAGGGGTGTGAGAGAGCCGTCTCTCCAAAGCCTCCTGGAGGGTGGCAGCCTCCTGGCGACTCAGCAGCCGGTCTCCCTTGAGGTATAGGTCAATTCGCCGGCAGCAAAGGGCCCAACTGAGGAGCAGTTCTCCGTTGAGGCGGGGGTTCTCAAACCCTTTTTGGGCCAGACAGTGGGAGACCCGATGGAGAGCCTCCTGCACCGTTACCTCTTTCTCTTCCATCTCCTTCTGGGCTGGAGGCTGGCCATCAACTGGCCTTCTTCAACCGTTCCGCTCGGTCGGCCATAACCAGAGCGTCGATGAGCTCACTCAGATCCCCGTCGAGGATCTCACCCAGTCTGTGGATGGTCAGGCCGATGCGGTGATCGGTCACCCGGTTTTGGGGGAAATTATACGTCCGGATCTTGGCGCTCCTGTCCCCTGTCCCCACTTGCGATTTCCGTTCAGCGGCAATTTTGGTCTCCTGCTCCTGCCGGGCTCTGTCCAGCAGTCTGGCTCGCAGGACCTTGAGGGCCTTGGCCCGGTTTTGGAGCTGGGATCGTTCCTCCTGGCACTGAACGACGAGGCCTGTGGGCAGGTGGGTGATGCGAACGGCCGAGTCGGCCGTGTTCACACTCTGTCCCCCCGGGCCCGAAGAGCGGAAGACGTCGATACGCAGGTCACCCTCATCGATCTCCACATCCAGCTCCGCGGCCTCCGGCAGAACAGCTACCGAAGCCGCCGAGGTGTGAATCCGACCGCTGGACTCGGTAATCGGCACCCGTTGCACCCGGTGGACACCGCTCTCAAACTTCAGCCGACTGTACACGTGCTCACCCTTCACCAGAAAAACAATCTCCCTGAAACCGCCCAGGCCAGTCGGATTGGAACTCATCTCTTCGATGCGCCATCCCTTCCGTTCCGCATACCGCGAATACATGCGGTACAGATCGGCGGCGAAGACGGCCGCCTCCTCCCCCCCCGTTCCGGCCCGGATCTCCACAATCGTATTCCTCGTATCGTGCTCATCCTTCGGAAGAAGCAGCTCCTTCAACTTCTCCTCCAGGGCCAGCCGCTTCGCCCCCAGATCGTTCAACTCCTGCTTGGCCAGATCGGAGAGTTCACTATCGGAAGAGCTGGCCAAGATCTGCTCGGCCTCCCTGATGGACTGGGCCACCCTCCTATATTCTCGGTAGGTTGAGACCGGCGGGGAGAGATCGGCTCGCTCCCTGGCCAACTGCTTTACCCTCTCCTGATCGGCCAAAACTTTCGGATCGCTGAGCAGCTCGTCAATCTCCCTGTACCGGGCCTCTAATCCGTTCAACCTTTCAAACATTCTCTCCCTCTCGCCCCTGACGAAGAGCACTTTTTAAAGCTACCAGCGCCACCTCCAACTGGTCATCACTGGGCTCTTTGGTCGTTATCCTCTGCAGCCATAAACCAGGAGCCATGAAGATGCGAGCCACTCTGCTCCGCTGCTTCTTTCCCGATAGCTTGATCAACTCGTAGGAGACACCCCCTATGACTGGAACGAAGAGGAAGCGAAGCAACCGCTCACCGACGGTCTCCGGTCTGCCCAAAAAGAGGAAGACGACGATACTCACCCCCACCACAATGAGGAGAAAGCTGGTGCCGCATCGGGGGTGATGGGTCGTATAGTTGCGCGCATTCTCTACTGTTAAGGTCCCTCCGGCCTCGTAGGCAAAAATCGTTTTGTGTTCAGCCCCGTGGTATTCGAAGATCCTGCGGATCTCCTTCCACATACTGATCAACCAGACGTAAAGGAGCAGGACGATCAGCCGAATCAGGCCGTCGATCATATTGAACAGAAAACCGCTCTCAAATTTGAACAGTCCAGCAATGAAGAGGGGAAGATAGAAGAAGATCAAAAACCCGAACCCCAGAGCCACCATTACTGTCCCCACCAGCCAGGGAGTGGAAAACGTCCTCTGCCCCTGCCCGTTGCCATCCTCATCCTGGAGGGCCGCATCAGCGGAATAGGTGATGGCCTTCACTCCGATTGCGATCGTTTCGACGAGAGCGACGACACCCCGGATAAGGGGTAGACCGAAGAGTTTTACTCTCTTTGAAAGGGAGAAAAAGGGCTCCTCTTTGAGGCCAATCTGTCCGTTCGGCTTTCGAACGGCAATGGCAATCTTCTCAGGGGCTCGCATCATCACCCCCTCAATCACAGCCTGTCCACCGATATGAGATTCCTTCGCCATCTCCTCTGGCTACAGACAAAAAAAGAGTGGCTCACCGTGCTGACAGTTTTTCAGAAACTGTTCTCCGCCACTCTCTGAAAAAGGATGCTACGCTTCTCTCTCTTGCCCCTCTGCTGGTGAGGGCCCACCGCCCTTTTGCCCAGCATCGGTCATCTTATACTTCCTGCGGAACCGCTCCACCCGGCCGGCTGTATCGACCAATTTCTGTTTGCCGGTAAAAAAAGGATGGCAATTGGAGCAGATCTCCACCCGAATCTCCTTGGCCGTGGAGCGGGTTTCGATAACAGAACCGCAGGCGCAGGTAATGGTCGTCGGTCTGTATTCTGGATGAATTCCCTTCTTCAACAGCGTATCCTCCTCTCAATACGGTCTTCAGCACTGCGCTTGAGGCCACAAATTGGCACGTTAAATCTCGACCATCGACTGGAAGAACTTCTTGTTGCTCTTCGTCTCGTTGATCTTCTCCAGCAAGAACTCCATAGCTTCGACCACGTTCATCTCACTGAGCAGTTTTCGCAGAAGCCAGATGCGACTCAGCTCCTTCTCAGAGATGAGCAGTTCCTCTTTTCGCGTCCCAGATCGGTTCACATCGATGGCCGGGAAAACCCTACGATCTGACAGTCTCCGATCCAGAACGAGTTCCATGTTGCCGGTCCCTTTGAACTCCTCGAAGATCACCTCATCCATCCTGCTCCCTGTTTCGACAAGAGCAGTAGCAATGATGGTTAAGCTCCCGCCCTCCTCAATATTCCTGGCCGCCCCGAAGAAACGCTTCGGTTTCTGCAGGGCCTGGGAATCCACACCACCGGAGAGAATCTTTCCGCTGTGGGGAACGACCGCATTGTGGGCTCGAGCCAAGCGGGTGATGCTGTCCAGCAAAATGACCACATCCTTTCTGTACTCCACCAGCCGCTTCGACTTCTCTAAAACCATATTGGCCACCTGAACATGGCGTTCAGGGGGTTCGTCGAAGGTGGAACTGATCACCTCACCCTTCACAGAGCGCTCCATATCGGTCACCTCCTCAGGCCGCTCGTCGATCAACAGAACGATGAGGATGATCTCGGGGTGGTTATCTGTGATGCTGTTGGCGATCTTCTGGAGTAACATCGTCTTGCCTGCCTTGGGCGGTGACACAATGAGTCCCCTCTGCCCTTTTCCCATGGGAGTCAACAGATCCATAACTCGCATCGACGGATCCTCGGAGGAGGTTTCCAGCTTAATTTTCATCTCAGGATAGAGGGGAACCAAATCGTCGAAGAGTACTTTGCTTTTGGCCGCTTCAGGATTCTCGAAATTGACTGCCTCCACCTTCAGTAGAGCAAAATATTTCTCGCTCTCCTTGGGTGGCCTCACCTGTCCGGAGATCGTATCTCCGGTCTTCAGACCGAAGCGCTTAATCTGGGAGGGGGACACATAAATGTCATCCGGGCCGGGTAAGTAGTTATAGTCCGGAGAACGCAGAAAACCATACCCCTCCTCAAGAATCTCCAAGGTCCCCTCGCCAAAGATGAGCCCGTTCTTTTCGGTCTGCGCCCCCAGGATTTTAAAGATCAACTCCTGCTTTCGCAGACCAGCACACCCCTGGAGCCCCAACTTCTGCGCCATCTTCTGTAACTCTGGAATGGTCTTCTTTTTGAGATCGATCAGATCCATGGCAAGTTCATCTCCTTACTCTGTTGTTGAAATTGTTAACAAGCTATATCCTCTACCCCAATGCAAGCATTCTCAATGCAAGCATTCTCAATGCAAGCATTCGATAGCTTCTCAGGAGGACACAGATCGGTTTTACTATCACGCCTTTCGAAAACCCTCAGGAGTTCATGGAGATCTTCCAAGGAGATTAGATCGCTTTCGGGGCTTCAAAGATCGTTCAGGACAAATCTACCCTTGTTGAGGATCAATCGGAAAAGGGAAAAACTGTACCGCACATCTCACCTCTGGAATCCAACAGTTTTCAATTTATAAAAACTTTAAGGTTTTGTCAAGTCTTTTTTTCCGAACGGGCAAAATCGTCTCTCAACCGGGTTTTACGCCACAGAGGCCTGTCTGCCTTCGGCACAGGCAGGCACCCTGTAAAGCTTCGCAACGGGGCAATGGCTGATGAATGGAACAGAGTGTACACTCCTTTCACAGCATATCGACGGGGTCGACATCCACGGTCACTCTCACTCTTTTCGAGCTCTGGTCAGAGCTCAGAGAACTGAGCCCGGCTCTGAGGCACTCTTTAAAAAGGCGTGGGTCGTCACCCTTCAGAATGATTTGCCAGCGGTAGTTTCCCATGATTTTGGTCAAAGGGGCTGGGGCCGGTCCCAACACGCGGACGAAAGAATCTGCTCCCTTTTCCAGAGAGGCGCGAATTCCATGAGCCAGTTCCTCCGCCCTGTTCCTCACCTCTTCCTCCTCCCGGCCCTGGGTGAGAATGGAGACGAGGCGGCTGAAGGGTGGATATCGAAGCTCCCGTCGCTGTTCGAGCTCTCTTTTGGAGAAGGAGGCATAATCGTGGCATCTGGCAAAAGCGACGGCCGGATTGTCCGGAGAGAAGGTTTGAACGACCACCTCCCCACCCAACTCGCTTCTCCCGGCTCGTCCTGCCACTTGGGTCAGGAGGTGAAAGGTCCGCTCGCTGGCCCGGAAGTCGGGCAGATTGAGGCCCACGTCGGCATCGATGACTCCTACCAGAGTGACCCTGGGAAAATCGAGCCCTTTGGCAACCATCTGTGTGCCCAGGAGCACATCGACCTCTCCCCGCTCAAAAAGCTTGAGAATACGGCCGTGCGCCCCCTTTCTGCGGGTCGTATCAACGTCCATGCGAAGGATTTTGATGCCCGGAAAGAGCTTTTGAACCTCCTTCTCAATTCTCTGAGTTCCCACACCTCTGTATCGCAATCGGTGGCCGCTGCACTTGGGGCAGAGGCTCGGAGCCGGGTGGCGAGCGTCACAGTAGTGGCATCGCAGCGCGTGCTCTGCGGAGTGATAGGTCAGAGTGACGTTGCAACTCCGACATTTGGCCACATAACCGCACTGCTCGCACTGGATGTAGCTGGAGAATCCACGCCGGTTTTGGAGTAGAATGACCTGTTCTCCTTTGGCCCACCTCTGCTCGATTTTCTCCCTGAGGAGGTTGGAGAAGATGTCCCAATTGCCGGCCTTGCGCTCCTCGCACATATCCACCACGGTGACAGGGGGAAGAGGGCGATGGTCGATCCGATAGGGGAGGGCGCACCTGGCATACTTTCCCGTGGTGGCGTTATGGTAGGATTCCAAGCTGGGTGTGGCCGTTCCCAGAAGGATGACGGCCTTTGAGAGCCGGGCTCGCACAATGGCCACATCGCGAGCGTGGTATCTGGGAACAGAGTCCGACTGTTTATACGCGCTCTCGTGTTCTTCATCTACGACAATGAGGCCCAGCCGTCTCACCGGGGCATAAACTGCCGACCTGGCGCCGATGACGATGTCGAAGGCTCCCCCCTGAATGCGCCGCCAAATATCGTACCGCTCACCCAGGGAGAGGCGGCTGTGAAGTACGGCTACGCGATCGGCGAAGTGGCCCCTGAACCGGGCCACCGTCTGAGGGGTCAGGGCGATTTCGGGGATGAGGACAATGGCCTTTCGGCCACGTTTGACAACCTCCCTGATGGCCCGAATGTAGACCTGCGTCTTGCCGCTGCCCGTCACCCCGTGAAGCAGAAAGACCCGAAAGGCGCGGCTGCGCACGGCGCGCTCAACGCGCCTGAGCGCCTCAGATTGTTCGGCCGTCGGCACAAAGTCCCGGGCCTTTTCAATAGGTACCCCCCTGTACGGGTCCCGAACCATCTCCCTCTCCACAAACCGGATCAGACCGGCGGTCCTCATCCTCTGCAAGACCGGCCCGTCGATGCCGTATCTGCTTCGGAGCTCGGAAGCCGACATCGTGTGGCCCTCGGCCTTGAGCAGAAGATCGAGACACGATCCCTGACGGGGTGCCCTCTTTTTGAGTTGCTGGATCTGGTGCTCACTCAGGGGCCTCGGCTGAGACAACACAATCCACCTTTCGTAAAGCGTCTTCACCCGCGGAGGCCCCACGCTCTTCTGTACCTCAATGTAACCCTTTCTCTCCAGCTCCTCAACGGCGACACTCACCCCTTCTTCCCCGACAAGCTGCTTCAATTTGTCGAACCGGAGTTCTCCCTTTTCAAAGACGGCCCGCAGGATCCGCGAGCCCTCTGCCACCAGGCGATCGGCCTTCTCCAGCAGCCGATCCGAATAGGGCTCTTTGAGCCTGATCTTCCGTCTGCTCTCCAGATGGATGCCGGCCGGCAGGGCCGCCTTCAACACCTCCCCCCACGGACAGAGGTAATAGTCGGCCACCCACTGGGTCAGGCGCAACAGGACCGAGTCAAAAAGAGGCCCTGCATCGAGGACGTCACCGATCTCCTTCAGCCGGTTCCCGTTGCCCTCCCGCTTCAGCTTGACGACAAAACCGGTAGTACGTCTGTCCCGAACAGGGACGAGAACCCGACTCCCCACCCGAACCTGAGCCGCCCAGCCTTTGGGAACAGCATACGTATACACACCTCCCACTGGCAGGGGAAGGGCCACATCTACACATAGAGGGCGGGCCACATTCTTTGTGCGGACGGACATTTTTAGACGAAGAAAGTGTATCTGAGAATATGCATTAGCCACAGAGGCTCGCCCCGTAGGATAGATATTTTAGCCAACGGGGCGAGGAGCAGACAGAGTTGATTTATTGTCAATATGAATTCTCTGTCTCTCTGTGACTCTGTGGCGCATAATTTGGCTTTAGAGAAGTGAGTTCTCTCTTCCGACCCTTATGGGCCTGCTCCTGTTCACCTCAGAACCTTTGTCACAATCCCATCTCTATCCAGGACCAACTTCTTCACCACCTTATCAGGGTCGCCCAGCTCTCCGAGAGGTTGTCCATTCAGAACGAGACGGACGCCTCTGGCCTTGCCAATCTTCAGTTCGAAGAGACTCTCTGCCCTCCATGTGGCAGAGACACCGGCTTTCATAATCCCCTCATAGAGGTCATCACCATCGGCCAGCACCCGCAACCACGTGTCGCTCACCGCCTCGGCGCTCAGCGTCAAGCCCACGGGTTCGGTGATTTCGTGTTGCCCCTGCCCCACAATTTCTGTCCCACCCCCTCCATTCTGCTGGGGGCGATCCTCCTCGCTTCTGGCAACAACTTGTGTGTCCGCTTCTATCGGTTGCGCGGAAACGGGTGGCGAAGAGACAGTATCCTCCTCAATCTCGGCCGGGATCTGTCTCGGCCCCTGCTCCTCTCTTCTCAGAACCAGGAGTCCTAGAAGCAGTAGAATCAAAACGCCAATAATGGCCCCCCAAAGATACCATGATGATCTCTTCGAGGCCTTCTTCACCATTGCTCTCGGTTGAGAAAAGATCGCATCGGTTGCTCTTAAGTGGATCTCATACTTGCGCACCACCTCAGCCGCATCCAATCCCACCTCCTGGGCGTATGATCTTAAGAAACCTTTAATGTACGTTTGTGGGAGGACATCGAAATCCCCAGTCTCAATCGCCTTGAGCACTTTGAAACTGATCTTCGTCGAATGGGCCAGTTCCTCCAGGGTCAGCCCTTTGGCCTGGCGGGCTTCTCGCAACTCTTCACTGAAGGTCTTCATTGTCCGCTTCTTATCGAAAAGGGTTCTCCGTCTCTTTTGAACAGGCCTTCAGCCGAAACGGAAAATCCATCTGTTGCATCAACTTCAAAAGCCTGCCGATGGGCAGTCCGACGACGTTGTAATAGCATCCCTCGATCCTCTCCACCAGCGTTGCTCCTAACCCCTGAACAGCGTACCCCCCGGCTTTGCCCAGGGGTTCGCCGGTTGCCA
Organism: bacterium; assembly: GCA_046760705.1. GTDB lineage: Bacteria > JBHIER01 > JBHIER01. The sequence continues at coordinate 6,286 of JBHIER010000006.1, read as the reverse complement.
CATAATCTTCTATCTCCTCTTCTGAGAGGCAGCGCATCCGCACCTGGGTCTCTTCGTATTCGCTCAACACGCGCCAGGTTTGGGAGTCGATGAGGCTCAACCCGGTAAGCACGTGGTGATCCCGGCCGCTCAACTTCCTCAGCATTTGGAGGGCCGCAGCCCTGTCCCCCGGCTTTCCCATGATGCGCCGGTCGAGGACCACGACCGTATCAGCCCCCAAGACCAATCCCTCGGAGGTTCTCCGGGCCACATCTTCGGCCTTTCTCCTCGAAATCGACAATACGTGGTCTCCGGGATCGGTGAGGTCGGACTGTTCGTCGTCGATGCGGCTGACCACCTGCTCAAAGTCGATCCCGATCTGTCGAAGGAGCATCGCTCGCCGCGGGGAGGCCGAAGCCAGGATGAGTCTCTTCATCTGGACTCAATCATCAACGTAACAGGTCCGTCGTTCCAGATCTCGACCAGCATCTTCGCTCCAAATGCACCCCCTTCGACCCTCACCCCACGTTGACGCAGAAGATCCATAAATTTCAGGTAGAGGGCCTCTGCCTTCTCCGGCGGCGCAGCATGGGTAAAACTGGGTCGCCGCCCCTTTCGACAGTCCCCGTAAAGAGTGAACTGGGAGATTACGAGAACGTCACCCCCGACATCCAGAGCAGACAGGTTCATCTTACCCCGGCCGTCGTCAAAGACCCGCAAATTGACGCATTTGTCCGCCAGATATTCCGCATCCTCCCCTGTGTCCTCAGGCCCCACCCCCAACAGCAACACCAACCCTCGGCCAATTTTACCGAGGGTCTCTCCACCCACTGCGACACTCGCCCTCTTCACCCTCTGTAACAGAACACGCATAGACCACATATCCTGTGCTTTGCCCCGCAATTTTAAGGCCAGAATCTTTTACCAAAGATAATAACGCCACCAGTGCGAAAAGTCAACAGCTTTTTTGACCTGTACTGATGAGCCACTGAGACACAGAGCACACAGAGCGAAGCAGCAACCGTCATGTAGACCATCACATATTGTTTTTCATCTATCTCTATGTCTCTGAGCCTCTGGGGCCAACAATCCAGGTTTAAAACCTCTATTTCAAATATTTCTCAAACCAATCGTACATCTGTCTCCACCACAGGGTAACGTTGCGCGGTTTTTCGATGACGTGACCCTCGTCCGGAAAATAGACGAACCGTGTTGGCACGCCTTGCCGCTGGCAGGCGGTGAACAACTGCATCGACTCCTCCACCGGCACCCGGAAGTCCTGCTGGCCATGGGTGATGAGCACAGGTGTCTTGAAGTTTTGGGCAAACCGGTGGGGCGACCACCGGGAGTAGCCTTCAGGATTCTCCCAGGGAGTTTGGCCCAGATCCCACTCTGGAAACCACAACTCCTCGGTCGCTCCGTAGAAGCTGATCAGGTTGTACAGCCCGGCGTGGCTGACGGCGCAATCGAAACGATCCGTATGCCCAACGATCCAATTGACCATGTATCCCCCGAAGGATCCACCAACCGCGGCTATCTTCGTCGTATCGATAAAGGCATACCTCTGGCAGACGAAGTTCAATCCTTTCATCAGATCGACATAACACCGATTTCCGTAGTCGGTGCTCACCTCATCGACAAACTTTTGCCCGTATCCCGCACTTCCTCGAGGATTGATAAAGATTGACACGTATCCCGGCGCTGATAGGAGTTGGAAATTGAACCACCGATACATGAACCGATCCCCCCACATACTTTGCGGCCCCCCATGGATAACCAGAACGGCTGGATATTTTACCCCGCCCTCAAAAAACGGCGGCTTCAGCAGGTACCCATGAACTCTGGTCCCCTCAGCCCCCTCGAACCATAACTCCTCCAAGGGGTTCATCTCAATCTGAGCCAGCACTCTCTCGTTGGTAAAAGTGATCTGTACCGCCTCGCCCCCTTTGACCGATAATCGATATATCTCATCCGGATAGTGGCAATAAGAGCGGACGAAGACAAGATCACGACCTCCCGGGGTAATGGCCAGACTGTGACTGTATCCTTCGGCACTCAACTGTCTCAGCCTTTTAGTTTGGATGTCTACCGAATGGATAGAGCAGCGCCCTCTGTCCCGGCAGGTGAAATAGATCCTCCTACTGTCCGGAGACCAGACGAACTCTCTCACGGAGCGGTCAAAATCTTCTGTGAGGTTGATCTGTTCACCCGTCGTTCGCTCGTAGAGCATCAAGCGGTATCTGTCCGACTCAAACCCGGGCCGTTTCATTCCTCGATAGGCTATATACCGTCCGTCCGGTGAATACCGGGGTCCGTTGTCGCACGCTTCGCTCGTTGTCACACTCTGGGGAGTTCCACCGTCTATGGGGATTGTGAAAAGGTCGTTGTTGGTGCTGATCGCCACCATCGGGTCGATGTTCCTGACGAAACAGATCTCTTCAATCTCCGGGGAGAAGGTATAGTCGTGAGAACTTCCGAGAGAGATGGGCGGACAATCGTAGTCGCCGGGGGTCACATCCCGGCACGTTCCATCTCTGGCATTCACCAAGAAGAGGTGATTTCGCTTACGATCCCGCCAGGTATTCCAGTGTCGGTACAACAGTTCGTCAATGATCCGGGCCTTGCACGGATCATTCTCCTTCGCTTCATCTCGCTCTCTATTCTCCTCATCGGAAGCACAGTCCGGGTAGACTCTCGATCTCGCCAAAAGGTATCTCCCGTCCGGGGACCAGACCGGATGGGATAGTCCTGTTGAGAGCGACGTCACTTTTTTCGCCTCTCCCCCCTCAACAGAGATCACCCAGATCTGAGAGTTCCCGTCTCTATCGGAGACAAAAGCGATTCTCTCCCCATCGGGCGCCCACCTGGGGGAGTAATCCTTTTCCGGGCTGTTGGTCAATTGAAGGGGCTCGCCCCCTTCCACAGGTATTAACCAGATATCACTGTTCGTCTTATTTGTCTCCTTGTTGTCGAACGAGACAGTATAGGCGATCCGCTCTCCGTCTGGCGAAACCTGCGGATCAGCCACCCGCCCGAACCGAAACAGGTCATCGGTCTCCAAGGGCCTTCTATCCTGGGCTAAAATAGAAGCTGCCCAACACAAAAGGATGACTGAATAGCAAAGGAAGCGTCTCATAACGTCCTCCCGGGTATTGAATCAACTTCCTCACTGGTACCTGCGGACCACACCATTATATATTCAGCCCAAAATGTAATTCTTTTTTAGAACAAAATCAAACCCTTTTTGCTTTTCCTCCTTTCCGCCGCAGGGGGTATTTCGGCCAACGAGGCCCGTGAACGGGTCATTCCCAAACGTTTAAAAGCTCGTATCCGCAGGACAGGTTCATACCTTACTGTTTAAAATAAACCATTTGAGATGGCACAAAACTGTCCAACCCTGCTTTTCACTGCCCCCGAAGCACTTGATGGATGCTGGATGTGTTTTGGTCTACTTCAATGATCAAATCACCGCCACGACGATCCATATAATCTATCGGGCCATAGTTTATCCGCCAAAACAAGTCCCCGTTAGCGGACCGTTGGGTGATGGTGATGAGAGATTGAAGCACATCTGTACCTAGCTCACGAGCGCGTTTCTTGGCCGCAGCCATTGCGCGGGCTAGTGAAACGGCAATGTCATCCTGAAGTACCTGTCCATTGGGTGTAATAAGATAGATTTTAGATTTTTTCTTGCGAAAGGACAAATTCGCCCTCATAAAAGTCCCCTTTCAAATTGGGGTCGTCTCGAACAGCACGTTTATCCGCTTCGCTCGGTTCTTGAAGATAGTCGCTCCCTATATTTGGATGCGTGTGGAACGTCGCGACTATATCTTTCTCATCAAGCTTACAGTTTGGATGCGGTGGCAGTTTGATACTACTCTGTTCGCCTTTGGGCCAACGAACTCCGTCTAAAGTACCTGCCGAAACCCTCACGATAAAGCCACCTTCTTCATGTCCCTCTGTAGTTCCGGGCTGAGAATCTTTCCAACCTTGCTTGAGTGCAGCACGAAACGTAGCATTACTTAGTAAAGTAAGCCTTGGTTCTGTCATTGACTGCTTTGTTGAAGAATATCTTGGCCCTGAGCTTACTTGGTGGTTTAATTTTTCTCGATTCTTAACAACTGATCTTTGATTTCGGTATGTCTGGGAACGGGCTGGGATACCTTAGTTTCAGGATTTTGGTACCAGTCGTGTCTCCTGCCGGGACGAATTAAGATACAACCCATTTCGTGAAGCTTCTTTATCAGAGCAATTCTTTTCATGCAACTTCCAATTCCGCTACTTTCCGAACACAAGGGATACTTCCACTTGCCAGTTCATCGTAGATGTCTCTTGAAAGGAGGTGTCAGCAGAAAAGGTGTCAGGAACCTTTTTGTCTATACTCTTTGAGTCTTCGACTTTGTCTTTTGTCAGTTGTGTCGACCTGACATCCTACGTTCAAAATCAAAGTTCAAAGATGTGACCCGATACGCCACGGTACCCCTTTTGTATCGGATCTATCCATCGTTACTCTTTTGTTCCCATGCTGGTCGATAAGGTTCTTCTCTCACCAGGTGACTCATGAGGAGTTTCAGGTAAAAAAATGGAATAAACCATTCTAAGCCGTGCACTGGCTCGATGAAAAATCCATTCATAATGATTGCGCCAGTATATAGAATAAACGCCACCGGACGGCGCAAATATAGTGGCGAGGTGACAATAATAGCCGCAGCAATCAGGAGATACCCATAGGTGACCACAAAGAACGTCCAGTCTCTCGGGAAAAACGCAAGTGTGATTAGGAGCGGCATGTAAAAGTGTGCGGTAATGAATATGGCGTGATTCTTCAGGTGCCGAGGTTCTTCTCTATGCCACCACCGTTTTGCGGAGGACGTGGCATTGGTGGCGATACCCCCGCAAATATCAAAAGCGAGGTAGGATGCAACCGCGATTTGCCAGCCCGTCCATGGTAACTTGGCAATAAGAGCATAGGTAAGCATGGCTAGACCGGCACATAGGGCAAAACTAAATTGAATAATCAACTCCGCTTTGGTTGCGCCAGGCCCGACCAGCCTATCAATAAAGCCTGTAAACCCAGTCCTGGGTTGTGGGTAACTCCAGTTGGTTAAGGAAATTCCTTTCTGTTCCATATCGGGACCTCCTCTCGGAACGACGTAGATGTGTCTTGTGAAGCTTTTAAAAGCCGTTCTTCTATGCCAGAAGGGCGTCTTGGTATACAAGTCAGACAACCTTGTCTTTCTCGATCATCCCTGGCCTTATTAGAAATACTGTTTCATTCCACTCCGGCGCGAATCTGGTTTATCACTTCCCGAAGCCGGCCGGCAGATGCGCGCAACTCTTCGACTTCCTTTTCATTGAGGCTCGGTAAAAGACGTTCTAGCACACCATCTTTCCCAACCACACAGGGCAGGGAAAGACAGACATCACGAATGCCGAACTCTCCCTCCAACCGCGAGGACACCGTCAGTACCGAGCGCTGGTCCTTAAGAATCGACTCCACAATTTTGGCAACACAAACACTTATCGCATAATGGGTGGAACCCTTGCAGCGGATTATTTCGTAAGCTGCGTTTTTTACATTATTCTCCACTTCAGCCGCCACCTCTTTCATCTTCTGTTCGCTCCCAAAGTATTCCGGCCCAAGGGGTTCCAGGAGCATACCTCCGATACTCATAATACTCAAAGGAATGACTTCCGAATCACCATGTTCGCCCAACACGTAGGCGTGGATATCGCGAAAATCGCACGGGTCGGTCTTCCGCATCTCGAAACGCAAGCGGGCCGTGTCCAGCACCGTTCCCGATCCAATAACCCGGTTGCTGGGAAATCCGGATAACTCAATGGATAGATGGGTCAACACATCCACGGGGTTGGAAACAATGATCAAGATCGACTGGGGTGTATTGTGGGCAATTTGTGGGATGACTTCCTGGAAGATGGCCGCATTGCGCTGGGTTAATTCGAGTCGCGTTTCACCTGGCTTCTGCGCGGCGCCGATAGTGATCACCACCACATCCGCGTCCTTACAACACTCATAACCACCATAGGTGATTTGGGTTGTATTGAGAAGCGGTACCCCGTGGGCAATGTCGAGAGCTTCCCCTCTCGCCCGCTCAATGGTCCGGTTGACCAGGGCAATTTCGCCAGCGAGGTTGTGCACCATAAGGGTGAATGCGCAACTGGAACCCACCCGTCCCGCACCAACCACTGCCACCTTAGGAAGAATATGGGTGCTAATCATAGCTGTTCCTCCTCATAATGATCATTTGTAATCTCTTCTTTGCACTGACATTAGGCCCGTCTAACG
>JBHIER010000005.1:0-24185 GCA_046760705.1 bacterium | reverse complement strand
CACTGGTGATGGAATTGGCCTGCCCTTCGTTGACATAAACGGCATCGTGGTTGTGGTCGCCAGCCGCTACCTGATCCGCTCCGGTCCCGATCTTCCCTTCGCCCTCCAGATCGCTGTAAGCCGAAAAACGAGCGGTGTCTAAAACTCCGGAGGTGAGTTCAGATGCATCCGTGGTCTTGGTGTGATGGGCCGAGGCATCGGCGGCATGGGCTGCAAGATCGGTATCCAAAGCATACTGGGGATGGTCATCATCCTCCAAACCTGTCAGCTCCCCATGATCGGTGACCCCACCTGTATCGTCTACCCCGTCAGCAAAACCGCCGGGCACTCCATTCAAATTATCCCAGTGGACCAGATTGGACCCCACATTGGGAGCATCACCGTCTGAAGTATTCAGCTCGGTCTCGGTGTAATAGAGATCATGATGAGTGTGCCCGGTGTCGGCAAGAGCATCGGCGTGGAGCCCGTCCACCATATCGGCATCGATACCACCGCCGTGGCCCATGTTCAAACGGGCGTTGTCTAAAACTCCGGAGGTGAGTTCAGAGGCGTCGGTAGTCTTGGTGTGATGGGCACCGGGCAGGGCAGACGCATCGGCCGCGTGAGCTACCGTGGCCGTCGGCCCGGTGGGATTGGTCACCTCGATGCCAGCCCCAGCGTTGATCTGGGACACACCGCCCGCCGCCCCAACGTCATCTGTGCCATCGGCAAAGCCAGCCGGCAAACCCCACAAATTGTCCCAATGGACCATGTTCGACCCCACATTGGGTGCATCTCCATCAGAGGTATTCAGACTGTCCTGGGTGTAATAGCGCTCATCATGTAGATGAGCAGAATCGGCAAAGGCATCGAAATGTTTCCCGTCCAGTTTGTCCGAGTTAACCGCCGAGGCGGCCATTGCCGCCGAATCAGCCACCGCCGCCCGAAAGGCTGTCGGGACACTGACGATCCGAAACCGGGGCGATAACTCCACGTCTCCGGTCACCTGTACGCCCAACCAATAATTGCCGTCAAAATCATGATTCAATGGAGTATTCAACCCCAGAATGACATTGTACAACCCGTTCTCACATTCCACACTATCGGTCTCCGACCACAGAGGCGCTCCGCCCTCTTCCACATCGTAGATGCAAAAGGTAATCTCATATCCGCCGGTCAAGGGAACCCCGGCATCATCATACAGCTTGCCCTGAAAGCTGATGAGCTGAGGCACATCAGCCTGGGCAAGGATTGCCATCACCATCAGAGCGATGACGACGCCAACGGCCAACATTCGCTTAACCATCGGTCTCCCTCCTTTTGTATTTGGTTAACTGGTGAGTGGTTAATTGGTGACTGGTTTCATGTCTCATGTAACCTGAAGTATTGCAGCCAAATCAGAGATTTGAGCAATATCGGGATCGTCCTAATGCATTCGGGACGCAACCGAAGGACGAGCAACGATTCGAGCTGCGCAACCGACAAACGAATTACGCCACCGAGAAAAACATGGCCCGTTTAGAGACATGGACCCTCAAGATCTGCCCTGCAAGTCCTTCGGACATCAAACCTACAAGCTCTCATCCGCTTATCCGTTTCATATCCGTTCCACGTTTCATGTCTCAGGTCGCAAGTCTCAAGTTGTGACGTTCGACATGTAGCTTGCAACCCGGACATATCGCAATAATCATTGCACTTCGGATGAATCATCCCGATAAGCATAAGCCGGGATGCTACCACTTATGCTAAGAGACGGGCATCCTTGCTTCTATCTTCTCCAATATTTTGGTTTGATTAAGAAGCATTTCGCATAGGGTTTTGAACCCCTCTCTTTGGCCTTGAGCTATCTCCTTTTGGCCTTCCTCGATCCTTTCTAATGCTTCTATCATTACCTTCTGAATCTCACCATTGGCCCGCCAGATATAGGCAAAGATGAGACCTAATAAGGCCAAACATATTTCCATCTCTTTGTTGATACCATATCCGCACCTTTGAAAAGGCCGACTCCAATCTTATCTCTTTCAAGATAGACGTTAAAATAGAGTAAGTCAACAATTTTCTTGAACTCGATCCGAACAAGCCCCCCATAGAGGGTTCGACCTGCGAAGATTGGGCAACCGTGTCTTCTTCTTCTCAGTTCATCTTTCCGTCAGAGTAGTCGATCTCCTTGAACATCGCGGTTTCCTTTATGGTCAGGCCCTGGCAGATAAGATTTGTCCACACTCCGGTGAGAGGCCGAGTTGTCGTCCCGATGCCGACCCAGCCAAAGCCATTCAGGTACACTGCATCGGTCGGACTCCCGTCATCAGCATCTTTAACAAGCCGTCCTCTCTCTCTGTTGGTCACAGCCATGGGTCTCGATCGGAAGAGGTGCTCTACGAGACGGTCTACATAGCGGTGCACGGAATCAACCATTAACAAAAGCTACCAACCCCCCGCCTTAAAAAGACGGGCCGACACGGAGGTCGGCCCCTACAATTACAGAGAAAAGCCAACCCTCGATCCCACTCTCGACTTTTCCTTTGACACCAGAGGATTTGTGTAGTATATTTGAATCTCTTTTGAATCACAGGTACATTTGCCGGAGCACAGTGAAATGAAGATTCCAAAACTCCAAGTCTATACGCAAATTCTGATCGGCCTTCTCCTGGGAATTGTGGCCGGAGTCGTCTTCGGCCCCGGAGCAGCGGTCATCAAACCCGTGGGAACGGCCTTCATCCGTCTGATCACTCTCATCGTTGTCCCGTTGGTCTTCGCCTCTCTTCTGGTGGGCACAGCCAGCTTAGGGGACATCAGAAAACTGGGGCGTATGGGGGCCAAGACAATCGGCTACTATCTCAGCACCACCATTCTGGCCATCAGTATCGGATTGATCCTGGCCAACATCGTCCGCCCTGGCAGCAGATTATCGGAGGGGGTGAAGACAAATCTGCTCCAAAACTACGGTGGGGTCGCCCTGGAGAAGATCCAGCAGACTGAGGGGGCACCTGGTGTCCTTGACACCCTCCTGGAGATCATCCCGACCAATCCCATCAACTCTCTGAGCACGGCCAATATGCTTCAGATCATCTTCTTCGCTCTGCTCTTAGGGGTGGCTCTGACCATGATCCCGTCCCAGAGGGCCAAGTCGGTCCTCTCCTTCTTCGAGGGGATCAACGATGCCATGATCCAGATCGTGCACATCGTCATGAAACTTGCTCCCTATGGCGTCTTCGCCCTCATTGCCGCCATAGTGGGGCAGTTTGGCACGAGCATTCTTCTGACTCTGGCCCGCTACTCGGTAGTCGTCATCGTCGGATTGATCCTTCACACCTGCCTCACCTACCCTGCTGCCGTCGGTCTTCTGGCCAGGATGAATCCTTTCACCTTCTTTCGGGGAATTCGACCGGCCCAACTGATCGCCTTTTCCACCAGCAGTAGCTCAGCCACGCTGCCGGTGACCATGGAGTGCTCCATGGAGAATCTGAAGGTGCCAAATGATGTGGCCAGCTTCGTCCTCCCCTTAGGGGCGACCATCAACATGGACGGCACGGCCCTCTACCAGGGCGTGGCTGCAGTCTTCATCTCCGAAGTGTACGGCATGCATTTGACCTTAGCCAATCAACTGATGATCGTGCTGACGGCTACCCTGGCCTCTATCGGGGCGGCCGGGGTGCCCGGCGTGGGCATGATCACCTTAGCTCTCGTCTTGAAAACCATCGGAGTCCCTCTGGAGGGTATTGCCCTCATCTTAGGCGTGGACAGGATCTTAGACATGTGCCGAACGGTGACCAATATCACTGGAGACAGTTCCGCTGCCGTCATCGTCGCCGCCACCGAAGGAGAACTTGTTGCAGACACGTAGTTCGGTTCCGGTCGCCACGGAGAAATCCATAAATCGTAGAACACCCCATTAAAGCTGTCCGATAACCGTGGACCTGACACACTTTAAGCGCAATTACATATTGGGCATCGTCAACGGGGTGCTCTTCAACCTCGCCTTCGCCTTTTTGAGCGGGGCGACCATTCTGCCCGCCTTCTTGAGCAGACTGACGAGCTCTGGATTTCTCATCGGCCTGGCCTCAAGTCTTGAGGATGTGGGCTGGCTTTTACCTCAGTACTTTGTGGCCGGGTATATTCAACCCAGAAAAAGAAAGAAGACCGTCTACGTGGTGGCCGCTGTTTTCAGAAGTCTCACCTTCGGCCTGCTGACCTTATCCATTTTTGTGTTAGCAAATGAAAGCCCCCAGCTTTTATGGACATTCTTCCTCTTGTTCTTGCTCTATTCCCTGGCCGGAGGGATCGCCGCGGTGGCTTTCATGGACATTGTCGGCAAGGCGATACCTCCATCCAAACGGGGCAGTTTTTTCGGCTGGCGAGTTTCCATAGGAAGTGGCTTGGGCTTTCTCGCAGCACTCATAGTGATCAGAAAGATCCTCACCGATCTCTCCTTTCCTTACAATTATGGCACCATTTTCGCCATCAACTTCTTTGTTATCACTCTTGCCCTCACCGCTTTTTCTCTCGTTAAAGAACCGACGTATCCCACAACCGAAAGGAAAAAATCCCTGCGGGCCCATCTCCACAGAGGACTCCAAATCCTTCGACAGGACGCAAACTATCTGAGATTTCTGATCTTCCGCTGGTTCATTGGATCTTTCTATTTGGGACTTCCCTTCTACGTGGTCTACGCCCGAAGAATGCTGGGTGTGGCCGAAGCTGCGGTGGCCATCTTTCTTTCCATTTATATGTTTGGTGTAGTCACATCGAATCTTCTCTGGGGCTGGTTGAGCAATCGGGTGGGCAACAGAATTGTCCTTCAATTGACCTCTGGTGCAGTAATGATAGCCCCAATCTTCGTGCTGAGCAGCGCTCTTTTCCACATTCCGCTGGTACTTTATGGAGCCGTATTCTACTTTTTAGGAGCGATCTACAGCGGACTGCGAGTAGGTTATCCCAACTATCTGCTTGATATCTCTCCAGACCAAGAGCGCCCGACCTACGTGGGTATGCTCAACACTTTGATCGCCCCGACCCTTGTCTTTGGTGGGGTCGGGGGCCTGATTGTCGATCTCATCTCCTTCCAGTTTCTCTACACCATCGTTCTTATCCTCTCCTTCCCGGCTTTGTTCCTATCGTTAAAACTGAAAGAGCCGAGAACAACTGCCCGGGCTTTAAATAAAACCTTAACTAACATGGATATGCCCACTTGAAGGTGAAATTAACTCTGTGTCCTCAGACCCTCCGAGGTGCGACCGGTCCCGTTCTCTGAGTCTCTGTGGCTAAAACCGTTCCCAATACGTGATCCGCACCTGGCGGCTGACGTAGGGACCGTTCTCTCGGTTGTTCGCCAGATTTTTCAGGTCAAATTCGAGGCTGAGCTTTTTGGCGAACGTCCACCGCACTCCTGCGTTGAGGTATCCGTTCCCGGTTCCGTATATGCCGTCCGCGCTGTCGTCGTTGAGGCCCAGATCGTACTCGGCCAGCAGCAAAAATCCGGCCGGGAGACTCTTGTCCACTCCGGCGAACAAGGAGAGGTCGTCGTCTCTGTCTTCGTTCTCCAGACTGTAATTGACGCCTGCGTGGAGCCCTAAGGGCCCCAACATCCAGAAACTCTTGCTGAGCACGGCGTAGGCCCCTTTCGATTTGATCTGGTATCTTTGCTCCGCCTCGTCGTATCTCCCGTACCCCTGGGAATCGAAGCCGATGGCGATGGCCGGCATGAGAAAGGTCTCATCGTAGAACCGGAGTTTGGCCTGAAACTCGACATCGGGGTTCCAGTGCAGTCTCCCTTGGCCGATGATATTGAGCCCGCCGTAAGAAAATCCGGCCGTCAGCCGGCTCATCAGGCCGATGGCCACTTGGGCCAGCACACCACCGGCAGGGAAAAGTCGCAGATCAACGGCCCAGCTCCCCCTCGAAAGAAGTCCGGCCGTGGGTGAATCGACCAACTGCCTCAACTCCACAGGCACCACCCCCTGGGCCCAGACCGGAGAGCTTACGAGCATACAGAGATGAACAATCACTAAGGTTCTCCTAACCATTATGGTTGCTCCATGATTTCTCATTTTGAAGCCAGTATATTGCTAAACAAATTCAGCTATCGACTGTCATTCCGGCTGAAGCAGAGCACAATTCGGAACCGGAATGAGAGGTGTAATGAGATTATTCAAAGTGGTAAGCTGAATAGTTCAAGTAAGAGTAAGTTTGAGCCGAAGAGTCAAGTGGAGAGTTACGATTGATACGCTTTCTTTCTCTCCTCAACTGTCATCTGAAACACGTGGCGCAACACCTCCTCGCCCTCTGAGGTGAGCTCCTTGTTCCGGCGGGCCATGACCGTTCTGGCCGTCTGAACCGCTCTCTCCAAATCGTACTCCCTCAGTCCTTCGGAACCGCCCCACGAAAAGGAGGGGACGAACTTGGGCGGAAACCCGGCCCCGAACACGTTGCAACAGACACCCACCACCGTCCCTGTGTTGAACATGGTATTGATTCCCGATTTTGAATGGTCACCCATAATGAGGCCGACGAAGAGGGATCCGGTATCGATGAGATCCCCATTCACCCAGACCCTGACGGGGTGATAATTGTTCTTCAGATCGGAGTTGGTGGACCCGGCCCCCAGATTGGCCCAGCTGCCGATGTACGAATGTCCTAAATAGCCGTCGTGCTGTTTGTTGCTGTAGCCCAGAATGATGGACTGATCGACTTCACCGCCCACCTTGCACACCGGTCCGATAGTCGTCCCCCCACAGATCCTGGCTCCGGCTTTGATCTCTGTCCCCGGTCCGATGATGGCAGCCGGCCCCTCAATGGTGACGTTGGGGAAAATGGTTACCCCCTTATCCACATAAACAGGCCCCCTCTCACCATCCAGTACTGTGCCAGGCTTCATTCTTGCCCCCTCTCCGACATATACCCGATCTCTCTCGACCACGCTCACATGCTCGTAGAGCATTCCTAGCAGAGACCCGTCACCGATGATGGCTTCGAAATCTTGCTCTATCTGCTCTCCATTCCTCTCAATGAGATCCCATGGATAGCGGATCACCTCAACATCGACCTCAACTCTCTCTCCACTCGCAAATGTCTCCGGGCCGAGGGGGGTGGACATATCGATTCGCTTCGTCCCCTCTCCGATCAATCGCGCCGCAATGAGAGTGTCACCCTGAAAGTAGAGGGTCTGGTCGCCCTCTAAGGGAATACGGGCGGCCAAGCGGGCATCTGCCAGGACTCTCCCGTTGATAAAGAGCCAATCGCCTTCAGGGATCTCATTGACTGGGATGCCGGGTTCTTCTCTCCGCAGGGCCTCCGCCAGATGTGCTCTGCAATGCAAACCGAGCTGACATCCGGGATAGTGGCGGAGGATCTTCTCCCGCAAAGATGTGAGCCCGCACACCAGATCATACACCGGTCGCGTGTAGGCCAGGGGAAGAAGCCGAGTCCACGCCTCGTCTTCAAAGATGCAGAGATTCTGCGGTGCTGCGGCCTCCATTTCTATTCTTCTCTCCAAAAAGGACAGGAGCAAGGGAACCAGTCCCTTGCTCCTGTCCAATCATTAGATGTGTGTATGCACACGCATCTCCCTCTGAAAGTCCCCCCTTAGTTCTCAGGTCAATCCAAAACTGAATCGGAAAAAGCTGTTGCCTACCCTCGATTTCCGCCGGTGATCGATCCTACCTCTTGATGGCATCTTTCAAGGCTTTGCCAGGCCTAAATTTCGGAACCTTAGTCGCCGGGATCCTGATTGGGGCCCCGGTCTGAGGGTTTCTCCCCTTGCGGGCAGCCCTCTTTTGGGCGTAGAAAGTACCGAAGCCCACCAGGGTGAACTTATCGCCTCTCTTCACTGCTCTGGTGACGTTAGTGGTGAAGGATTTGAGAGCTCTTTCGGCGCTCACCTTGGAGATACCAGCGTCCTTGGCAATTTTGCCAATCATCTCTTCACGCGTCATCTATTTCACCTCCTTCCGAAGTCACATTGTTATGACAATGTCTTGAAGAACTAAGGGTGTGATCTTACTATTGAGATTAACGAAAAAAGGGTTGATTGTCAAGTACTTTTTTTCAAAAAAATGGATTTTTTTGTATTTTTCAAGATCAAAAACAGACATTACCCACGAAAGATGGCCTTTAGAGACCGAATCGAGCGATCCCTCTGCCCCGTTCGATCTTCACCTCCGGGAGAGCTTTGATATTGACCTTGAAGTAGTAGCCCTCCCGCCCCCCGGTCGGAACCCAGACGAACTGTGCCTCCCAACAGTGCAGATCCCGGTAGAAGGCCACCCGCTGGGCAGCAAATCGCTTCTGCTCCAAATCGTATCTTCCCGAATAGTCGATCTTCCAATTCTCCGTCAGATAGAAGCTGAGCCGCCCGCTGAACCAATGGGTCCTTGAGCTGAAGAGCGATTTTGAAAGAGAGTAGTTGTGGGAGAAGGTCACATTCCACGGGTTCTTTCGGCTGACGCTCTTCTGCTCCCCGGCCCCCCCCATCTCAAAGGGTCGCCCGAAGGGGGTGGCACCGACACGTTCCCCAAAACTCTCTTCTCCCATCTCTATGGATTGGCCCCCTCCCGCGGATCTGAGGTGAAAGGTAGTGGTCACACTCACTCTTCGCAAAATGGGATGCCAGGGTTCAAACTGACCGGTCTCCGGACGATACAGACTGTGGGAAGCGCTCAGATCCAAGTTGAGCGATTTAGAGGGATAGATACGCAGAGCGGTGTTCACTGCGCTGAATTTTTGACCGTCGGCTCTGAAGTCGTATCCGGTGGAGATATCGAGGGTGGCTATGTCCAACTTCCTCTCCCCCTCCTCGTTCACACTCTTCCCCTGAAAGAAATTGCTCACCCCTATTCCGAGGGTCTTCTGCGGGCCGGGGACCCCCCCGATACCGCCAAAGCTGTAATATCGGTCCTTATTTCTGAAATCGGGCCGATATGTAAAAGAGAGCCGGGGCTGCACCTTATGCCGCACCAAGGTGAGAGGGCCGATCTTCGGCCGAAAGAGGCCGTACAGGGTGGTGTTGACCGAAAGACTGGCTTCGTAGTATCCCCGGCGAACCCACTTCCTTCCCTCTGTATCCTTGTCATACCATGTCTCTCGCAACCTCACCCAGGGGGTGATCCCCAGCCAGCCGGCCACAGTCTGGGGCCCGGAGAGATCGAGGCGATGATCCGCGCCAGTGTGCTTCTCATCAGTGCTTCCTTGGCTGCGGCGCCAGTTGACAAACAGCAGATTGTAAGAGTAGTAGAGAGAGTGGTACCATTGGGTGGCGCCCTTTTTCCCCCCTCCTGGGCTTCGGGAGCTGCTCCCGAAGATGGGGCTTTGCGACTTACGAAAGGTGAGGATCGGTAGGTTCTGCGTAGTCCGGTCCTTGTCCAGATTTCGCTCATGACTGAGGCGGAGGCTCAAGCTGCTCCCCTCCCAACGCTTATCCAGGACCATCTCCGAGCGGAGGATGCGCTCCATTCTCTCCAGTGGGCTGTCGCTCACATCTTGATAATAGCTTTTGTCGCTGACAAAGTCGCCCGAGGCTTTCAGGGTGAGGGCTGGGGTGACGGTATGGGTGTGGTCAAGCCTGAAATTCCACCTTTTGGTCCTCCTCTCCTTGGAGCCCACATATCTCCGGTCCCAGCGGTACGAACCCCCGAAGCTGCCGCTGAACCTGTACCGGAGTCCATATCGAAACCTGGACTCCAGCATCCAGCCGGTCCATTCGTACAGGCTGAACTTGACCAGAGCGTCCCAATAGTCGCTGGGGGCAAAGTAATAACCTGCATCCCGGAGGTAGCGACCATCCACATCGGTGCTGCCGTACCTTGGTACGAGGAGCCCAGAGTGGCGGCCCTTCTTGATGGGAAAGATATAGAAGGGCAAGCCAAACAGGGGTACATCTCCAATATAGAGGACGACAGGTTTGGCAATGACCTTGTCGTTTTGATAAAACTTCATCCTGCGAGTGTAGAAGCGATAGTGGGGTTTATTGTGATCGCAGGTGGTATACGTCCCGTGATCGATGTTCAACACCCTGTCGGCCACTTTGCGTATTCTTTCACCTTTGTAAAAGCCCTTTTCGAATCGGGTCTCCCCCTTTCTTATCTTTCCCCTCCTCGTCTTCAGATTGTAATCCAGCCATACTCCTTCTATCTCCTCCTCGCCATCTTTGAGGACGGGTGTCCGGGTCAAACGGCCGGCCGAACCTGCCTGTGCCGTGTCCGTCACGGCAGACAGGTCCGGCACACCCTCCGCAGTCAATATATCGGTCTCCGTGTTGTATGTGATGTGGCCGGCGGTCAGGACAATATTTTGATACTCGATGCGATTGTCACCGTCGAGAAAGATGGCCTCATCCGCCACCTTATACTCGATCCGGTCTGCCCGATACATAACCGTATCCACCTTCCCCTGCTCACCGGAAGGAGGGGCGTAATAGGTGCCCCGGGCCCCGCCAACGACCAGGGTCCGATCTATCTCACCCTGGAGGAAAAAGAGGGTGATCGTATCTCCGCTGGCCTCGTTCCTCGCTCCTTCCCCTCGGCCTTCCCTCAAATGATAAAGGCTGGAGGCATTTCCCGCCACCACCAGGTTTTCAGCCTCCTCATCCCTCAAATAGAGCGTAATCTCTCCCCCCGTCAGCTCGCTCAGCTCCACACGCTCTCCAGTGGTATCCTTCCGGGAGGTGGATATTGCTCGGGCCCTGCCTGTGGTCTGCACCCGAGTCACCTTCGAGTCCTCAAGAGTCAGCTCGATCTCATCGCCAGTCAATCTGTTGGTTGACTGCCGCAGCACAGGATTCCCTTTCAAGATGACTCTTTCCCCATTATTGCAAATGAAGGCCCGGCCGCTCTCAGCCACAAACTTCTCCCGCTCTATTCTCACATCCCCGGCAGCCACGAGGCGATCGTCTCTGGAGAAGACCTCCACAGTATCGCTCACCAGAGTCATGAGAAGCTTTTCTTCCTCATCCCTCCTGACGATGGTCGGCCTTCCTGTGGCCACCGCATACTCCCGGTCGTAGTGGTACGACACATTCTTCCCCAAAAGTTCCAAGTTGTTCCTGAGATCGGACAGTTGCACCGAATCGCCCCGGGCCACGGCCCGACTCTCCTGAGAATAGAGCTCAATCATATCACCCGTAAGCGTGGCCTCTATTTGGTTATCTTCCGATCTTTTCACCAGTGACGGAGCGGTGGTGAGGTGTCCGGACTCTGAGTCCAGATTGTACCCTACATGGCCTCCAACGGCTGTGACCCCTTTTTCGGAACCGAGGATCTGAACAGGATCACCACGAGCGATCACCTCTCGGGTTCGCTCAAAGTATTCCACCCGATCGGCCCGGATGGTCCGCATCGACTGGACGATCTCGACATCCCCCTCCAGAAGAACTCTGCCCTCGTGCTCAAAATAGGTCGCCCGCTCACAGGTGATCCGCGTCTCTTTGTGCTCGATTTCCACATGTCCGATGAACGTGGTCACCTGTCGTCCGTTTACTGTGGCGCTCTCAAAGCGATCGGCATGTCGCACGTAGATCGGTTCTTCCTCTTCAGGCTGAACCATCATTGAGCCAAAGCGGGCGAAAAAAGAACCAGCGGCTGAACTCAGCACAAGGCAGCAGACACCTCCGGCGAAGAGAGCACGCAATAGTCGTTTCCGTATCATTTTTCAATTTGGGGACTTAGCGCTGATTCAGGAAGACGAGGGTGGCCGCCCCAATCACCCCTGCTTCTCCTCCCAGTTCGGCCGGCAGAATCCGAACCTTTTCGGCCGGCAGAGCGAAGGCTCTCCTTTTCACCGTCTCTCTGACCGGCCCGAAGATGAGTTCCCCGGCCCTGGCAACGCCCCCACCAATGATAATGGTCTGAGGGTTTAGAAAATTGACCAGCCCTGCCAGAACAATTCCCAGGTACTCTCCCACCTGGCCCAAGACCTCTGCGGCCAATTCGTCTCCCCTTTGGGCAGCCTGGGCGATGAGCTTGGGGGTCAGAGTTGACCGATCGTAGTCCGACAGGTGGGAACGAGCCTCTGAGTCTCTCAACCTCATCACCGTTCTTTCGACGATAGCGGCTGCTCCGATGAGGCTCTCCAGGCACCCTCTGTTGCCGCAGTTGCACTGGGGCCCATTTGGTTCTACCGTAATGTGGCCGATCTCTCCGGCCGTCCCCAAAAAACCTGTGTACAGCCTTCCGTCCGCTATGAAGGCACCCCCGACACCTGTACCGAGGGTGAGGCATATCAGATCTCGAAATCCGCGACCGGCCCCGTGTTGGAACTCCCCCACCGCCATGGCATTGACATCGTTGGCCACAACGGTGGGCACACCGAAGGCCTCGTGGATCTCATCCCCCAGAGGAACCTCATCCCATCCCCGAAGGTTTGGAGAATCACGGACGATCCCCCTCCGAGGATCGACCAGACCCGGACACCCGACGCCGATCCCAGACACTTTGTATTCCGATTCAGCCAGGACCTGAGAGATGGCTTCCCGTATCTGGCCGAGAACAGTCTCCACACCTTGCTCGGCCATGGTGGGCAGACTCACCTCGTGACTCACTCTTCCGTCTGTATCGACAACAGCGGCCCTGAGGTTGGTCCCGCCGATATCGACCCCGATGGCGGTGGCCTCCCGATCTACCTTCTGTCGGGCGGCTGCCTCGGAGTTCCGTCCCTCAATCCGATCTTCCACGCCTCATCTACCGTGTCCACAAAAGTGATGGTCAGTTCTTTCCGGATCTGTTCCGGCACCTTCTCCAAATCTTTTTCGTTGAGAGCCGGCAGGATCAACTGCTTTATGCCGGCTCGACGAGCGGCCAAAACCTTCTCCTTTATCCCTCCCACAGGGAGCACTCTGCCTCGCAGGGTGATCTCTCCGGACATGGCCACATCGCATCGAACTGGTCTGCCCATCAACAGGGAGGCCAGGGAGGTGGCAATGGCCAGTCCAGCCGACGGTCCGTCCTTCGGAATCGCCCCTGCTGGGACATGGACATGGAGGTCGTGCTTGGCAAAGAAGGTTTCCGGCACATTCAGGCTCTTGGCCCGGGAGCGGAGATAGCTCAGGGCCGCCTGGGCCGATTCCTTCATCACATCCCCCAAATGGCCTGTGAGGGAGAGCCTGTTTGCGCCCCTCATGGAGGTCGATTCGACGAAGAGGACCTCACCACCGGCCGGTGTCCAGGCCAAACCGGTGGCTACACCCACCTCATCGGTCCGACCGGCGATCTCAGAGAAGAATTTGCGCGGGCCCAAATATTTTGGGATCTCCTCGCGCCTCACGTTAGCCGAAGAGATCTGGCCTTCTGCAATCTGCCGGGCTATCTTGCGGCAGATGCTTCCGATCTCCCGCTCCAAACTCCGCAATCCGGCCTCCCGGGTATATTCAGCCACGATTCGCTTGATGGCTCCAGGGCTGAAAGTCACGTTCTTCCTGGTCAGTCCGTTCTCTTCCAACTGCTTCGGTATCAGGTACCTCTTTGCAATCTGGAGTTTCTCCTCGTCGGTGTACCCCGGTAGACTGAGCACCTCCATCCGGTCTCTGAGGGCCGGCGGTATCGGATCCAAGATATTGGCGGTGGTGATGAACATCACTCTGGAGAGATCGAAGGCCACCTCCAGGAAGTGGTCGGAGAAGGCGAAGTTCTGTTCAGGGTCGAGAACCTCTAAGAGTGCTGAGGCCGGATCGCCGCGGAAATCGGTGCCGATCTTGTCCACTTCGTCCAGCATGAAGACGGGGTTGTTCGAGCCTGCCCGTCGGATACCTTGGATGATCCGACCCGGCAGAGCCCCCACGTACGTTCGTCGGTGCCCCCGGATCTCCGCCTCATCGCGCATGCCCCCCAGGGAGATGCGGACAAATGTGCGCCCCATGGCCCTGGCGATGGACTGACCCAGGGAGGTCTTGCCCACCCCCGGGGGTCCCACAAAACAGAGGATCGGCCCCTTGGTGGCCTCCTTCAACTTGCGCACGGCTAAAAACTCCACGATGCGGTCCTTGACCTCCTCCAGATCGTGGTGATCCTTGTCAAGGATTCGCTTGGCTTTTTTCATATCGAGCCTGTCTCTGGTTCCCTTCCCCCAGGGTAGGTTCACCAGCCAGTCGAGATAGGTCCGCGAAACGGTATATTCGGCTGCTGCCGGGGGCATCTTGGCCAGCCGGTCCAGCTCCTTCTCGGCCGCCTGCCGAGCCTCCTGGGGCATCTTTGCTTTGGCGATCTTCTGCCGGAGCTCATTGATCTCCATGGTTCGCTCGTCGACCTCGCCGAGTTCTTCCTGGATTGCCTTCAATTGCTCTCGCAGAAAGTATTCTCGCTGGGTCTTGTCCATACCGGCCTTGACCTGAGTCTGGATCTTGTCGCTCAACTCCAGAAGCTTCAACTCCCGATTGACGTATTCTGTCAACCTCTTCAGCCGGAGGGTGACATCGACGGCCTTGAGAAGTTCCTGCTGCTCGGAAACATCGAGGTTCAGATTGGATGCGATCAGATCTGCCACCCTGCCTGCTTCCTGGACATTGATCACAGCCACCCGGAGTTCGTCCGGCAGATTGGGCGAAAGGGTGACCATCCTGTCAAAGAGGCCGAACATGTTCCTCTTGAGGGCCTCCACCTCTAAGCTCTTCTCCTCAACTTCAGCTACGGGTTCGATCTCCCCCTTCAAATACGGCTCCGACTGAATGACCCTCAGAAGCCGCACCCTGGAGAGACCCCGGACCAACAGACGAACGGACCCGTCTGGGACCGTAAACATCCTCATGATAGTGGCCATTGTGCCGATAGAGTACAACGCTCTTTTGCCTTCTGCCCCGGTTCCTTCCCTCTTTCTCTCGGCAAATAGGGCCAGCAGTTTGTTCCCGGAGAGAGTCTCGTTGATCATGGCCACCTTCTTCGGATCCTCCACTGCCAGGGGAGCGATGATGTAGGGAAATATCACGAAGTTGAGCGAAAGAATGGGCAGCTCACGCGGTACGCTCGGCGTGTCGTGAGAGGGTTTGTCTCTTATTTCAGTATCTGTCATCCGACCGTTCCTCTCTTCTCAGGATCGCCCGCCATCATTACGGACTGGCCCCTCATTCCACTTCGATGGTGACGGTCTTTCTCCGTCTTTCCGGGCTCTTTTCCAGCCGTATCTCCAGAAATCCATCCTTATACGTTGCCTTGACCTTGTCCTTGTTCACATTTCTCGGCAGCTTGATCCGCCGCTCAAAGGGGCCAAAATCGATCTCCATGATGTGATAGTGGCGCTTCTCACAGGAGTCGAACTCGCGCCGAACGCCCCGAATGGTCAACAGACCCGATTCATACGAGAGGTACACATCCTCCGGGCGGATGCCGGCCACATCCATAATAACCACGTACTCCTTCTCCGTTTCGAAGACATCCGTCGGTGGGTGCCAAATTCCCTTCGAAGACATGAAAAGGGGACGGTGCAGTCGAAAGACGTTGTCGAAGAGAAGACTCATCTCCTCACTCAGGAGACGAAACCCCTCGAAGGATCTCCCTGCAATTTTAGCCATGATCTTTCCCTCCCTCACACTGTTACCAAGAATTGGAACCTGAGGATTACTGCTCAATCATCTGTCGATAGAGATCCTCATACAAGGGAACAACGAAATCGGTGGTAAAATGTTTCAAAACCGCTTCTCGGCCGCGTTCCCCGAGACGGCTTTGCAGGGCCTCCTCCGACAGAATCTGGACACCAAATCGGGCCATTGCAGCCACATCGCCCACATCGGCCAGAAATCCCGTGTCCCCGTGGCGGATGAGTTCCGGCAGCCCCCCGGTGTTGGAAGCAATCACCGGCACCTGGCAGCTCAGAGCTTCCAAAGCGACCAGGCCGAAGCTCTCCTTTTGGCTGGGCAGCAGCAAGAGGTCGGAGATGGCCAACAGTTCAGCCACACTCTCCTGCCTCCCCAAAAAGATCACCTTCTCATACACACCCAATTGCCGGCACAAATTTTGGGCCAGCGAACGGTCGGGGCCGTCGCCGATCAGCAGAAGCCTCGACTCCACCGCGGCCTGAATTTTGGCAAAAATTCTGATCACATCACCAACCCGTTTCACCGGACGAAAGTTGGAGATGTGGCAGACGATCTTCTCCCCCTCGGAGGCGAAATGTTCTCGCTCAACCGTAGCCTGTTCTCTACTGAATTGCTGTGCATCGACAAAATTGGGGATCACCACAATTTCATCCTCACAGCAAAAATGGCGGACGGTCTCGTCCCGCAGGTATTTGGAGACGGCAGTGACCCCATCGCTCTGTTCGAGGCTCCATTTGGTAATGGAATAGAACGAGGTGTCATTACCCACCAGTGTTATATCGGTCCCATGAAGGGTGGTGATGACTTTGAGTCTCCTCGTTCCTAACAACTGTTTAGCCAAAAAAGCGCAGACGGCGTGGGGAATGGCGTAGTGGACATGGAGCAGATCGAGGTTCTCCCTCTCGACCACCTCGGCCATCTTGGCGGCCAGGGCCAACGAGTACGGTGGATACTCGAAGAGCGGATAGGCCATCAGTGTCACCTCGTGAAAGAAGATGTTTTCGTCATAGACGTTGAGGCGGTACGGAAGGGAGTAGCTGATGAAATGGACCTGGTGGCCCCGTTTGGCCAATTCATGACCCAGTTCAGTGGCCACGGTTCCGCTTCCACCGTACGTGGGATAACAGGTGATTCCGATCTTCATAGCTTCATAAAAGTCCAGGATGTTGGATCTATCTCTTAGCGCAGATCGACCCGTTCGCTCACTTCGTTGCACACCTCCAATCCCGATTTTTCTTCGGGATACGGCCTCCTGGCGTCAGGGTAAAATTAACACATCAAATCGGTTTGTCAAGTCTTAGCTCTCCTACGAAAAAAGCCACCGAGAGAAGATCTTGAGGGTATCAATGATATTGATCATACCAACAAGCATGGTCTCCCCTTATTTCACCCACACTCGCCAGTCCCCAGGATGACGCTCACAATGCCCACCAGATCCTGAAGGTCGATCTCCCCGTCACCGTTGCAGTCGGCCCGCCAGAGGGCATTGCCCACCAGTGTCTCAATGCCCAGGATGTGCCTCACTACTGCCACCACGTCGAGAACATTGATGCTCCCATCTCCGGTCACATCACCCCTGTCACCGGAAAGTCCAGTGGTGAACTCAAACACATCTTCGGACGTAAAGGGTTTCAACGTTTTTAGGGTGAAGACATCGCCAGCAACAGGAGGAATGGAAGTCTCACGCCCGGAGAAAAAAATCAGCCAGGTCAACATCGGCTGCCCCGCTTCATCTTCTTCAAGAATGTAAATCTCGTCGAAGCGGCTAATGGTGTGATCTCCATCTATCTCATTGTAGATCACATCAACCTGGTAACCTTCGGTCATATTTTGAACGGTGAAATACATCGGCACCTCCGCAGCACCGAGGAATGAACTGGAGGTATCGACTTGGTGATCGTAAGCCGTGATCTCATAATCGGCCGGGTAGGCGATTCCCGTGATTATTTCAGTCCCCACATCAATCTCCGGCAGGGAAATGTGATAGGTCAGATCGCTCGTGCCGACGGTCCATCCAGTCTGGTTGAAGTCTACAACAGGAGCGGCATAATTGTATATGAGAAGGCGAATCCCATCAAAGAGCGGACCTTCCGTTTGGCCGTCCATTTCGGTCGCATCATCTACAACGAGGGTTCCCGCATCAATATCCCACACATCGTAGGTCGTCATCTCCGAAGTTGTGTCGTCGAAGGTGAGGCGATACCAGTGGTCTGTCAGCGCAGACCGGTCGATGATGTGGGCGATAATGGTTCCACTACCAGGGCCGGAAAGGTGATGAAAAACCAGGTCAGAGGAAACTTCTCTGTCGTTCTGGATAGCAAATGTGCCCGAAATCTCTTCAACCCAGACCGTGCCGTCGGTGCACCTCAGTTTGAGCATGTAACGGGTTGAGTTGGGCATCGCCTGTGTGTCCCAAGTATAGAGGCCGTCGTTGGCTTCATCGGCCGCCAGTGAGGGCCACGTTGCTCCGTCGTCGATGCTCGTCTCCAGGGAGATCAGCAGCGGATCGCCATCGGCGTCGGCTGCCTCCCACTCAACATTCACCTCTCCTCTGAGCGTATCGCCCCCCGTTGGCGCTTTCAGGGCGATTTCCGGGGGGCCGTTACCGGGATTGTTGATTGTAAAGGTCCCTTCGGACTGGACCATCCCGAAGCCTGAATCGCCCTTGGAAACAACTCGGAGCATGTATCTGGTTCCGTCCGGATTGTTCGCCGTGTTCCAGGCGTAAGTGGTATCTTCGGCCCCTTCTGTCCAGAGCCTGTCCCAGTGTGCCCCAGCGTCGCTGCTCACGTAGAGCGTTGTGATCAGTGGTGGATCCGGTTCACCCGAAACAGACCAGGTCACGTTCGTAACACCCGAGATCTCATCCCCAGCCAGCGGCTCGATGAGCTGCATCCCGAATCTTCTGAGGCCCCTGATACTCCACTGGTCGGTCACCGTCCACTGAACGTTATTTCGCGGAGAAGTAACGACCCGAAAACGAACCGCATCCTCATCAACGTGAACATAGACCAGCGTTAACCTCCCGTCACTGAGGGCGTGGCCAGCGGCTCCGCAGTCCACTTGGTACACGCCCCCATTTTGGTCAGGGTAGCCCGCTGCCCCGACTTTGGTCGGATCGACCACTCGCATCCGGGAGTAATAGTGCGTATGTCCACAAAAGTACGCCCGTACCCTCGGCTCGATGACGAGCATGTCCCAGAATGCGTTCCGCGATTCGGGGAATTGATCCAGCGAATCTCCCATGTGTCGATGTCTCGGAAAGGCCGGCTCGTGGCCGAAAACGAACACATGATCCTGGGCCGTTGCGTTCAAGTCCTGTTGCAGCCAGGCCTGAAGATTGGTATCTACTTCACCCTCACCGTTTGTGGAGTACTCATCAAGGACAATACAATGGACATTCCCATAGTCAAAGGAGTAGGTTCCTTGCTTCCCCCCATTTACTACGTTCTTCAGATTCGGTATCATTGAATTCAGAATGTAATCCATGTCTGAGGGGGTTTCGAACTCATGGTTGCCGACGACAGGGTAATATGGCGGCAGGTTGGGACACATCAGGGTATCGTTATAGATGGCCATATTACTTGCGACGGGGTCTATGTCCCCACAGGCGACCAGAAAGTGTGGAGAGGGGATGGCCGGCTCAGGGTTGACCGTCATGTCGTTAATCTCCTGAAGTGCCGCCCTGTATTGAACGGTATTATTTCTGTTGTCGGCTAAGACGATGAAAGAGACATCCCGGGCGGGCGCAAGACCCACTGTCAAGAAGACCAGGCACAGCGCCCACCAGGCATAGTACCGTTTCAGTAGCATGTCAGCACCCCCTCAGGCTGAGAGCGGAGTTTGCGTCCTTTGTTTCCCGGCTCCCTAAATCCGGTGGCTCAGGCCGCTTAAGATCAATCCAGATGGCCGGGACAAGCGCCCCTATGAGCACAAA
Source organism: bacterium (assembly GCA_046760705.1). GTDB lineage: Bacteria > JBHIER01 > JBHIER01. Next base: position 4,758 of record JBHIER010000005.1, on the reverse strand, counting down.
GGGTATATCCTCCTCGTTCAAAAACTTGGACAGGATTCGCAAAGCCCCCTCCAATTCCGGGTCAATCCTTTTCAAATTGATTCTCCAGATAGCGTTGGTAAATCAATTGTGCCGTCTCCTTTTCCCGATCTCCCCCTTCGTACATCAATTCGGCGTAAATCAGCATCGGATGGACAACCGAAATCCGCCTGCCATGTTTTGCCTTGAAATAAATTTCCGATGAGAAAGCCCGGAGGAGTGTGATAGGACCTTGGGGCATCGGAAGCCAGTGTAATCCTCCGGTCATCCGCAGAGGGAACTCCTCCACAAAGAGGCTCAACTTCTCGCCTCGATAGTGATGAACCAGTTCATTCGCACCGAATCCTCCAGTCAGCGCCCAGGTTACTTTTTCCTTATTGAGAGCGACTCCGCTCTTCTCAGCCAGATCCCGATAGGGCAGATTCACTGTTTTTGGATCGACAAGGAGCAAAAATAGCACCTGAAGACCACTGGGTTGTAGTATTCGGCCCTTCTCCACGCCGCGCGGACGAGCTGGTTTTTGTCCCTCGACATAGATATAGAGTTTACCGGGATAATTGAGAAAGACATTTCCGTTGGCATCGACGAAGTTGATGTCCTTATCCCTGAGATGACGAGCTACGTTCGGGCTGACATCCTCGGCAAAGACCACAACACCTGTTCGTTTTTGAGAAGCAGCTTTTTCTTTGAGAACATGTAGATAAGGCACAGATTGGGAGGCCAAATGGACCTTCTCTCATCCATGAGTGCCTTCTCCTTGTGTATACTAATATATAATGTTCACTATTAGTGAACAAGTATTTTTAGTGAACATCTCAAGGGGTATCTCACATTCAGGTCACGTTCCTTCCTCTCCTCTCCAGCGGTTCAGAATCTTTTCAACCTCATCTTGCACCTCGTCCCTGGCTTCCCACCGCTCCCAACCGCCCATAAGAAGCTCGTCGTAGTTGGTGTACATATGGCGTATGTGGGCTCGGACGGCGAGGGTCACCGCCTCGGGGTCCAGTTCTTTAGCCGCTTTGGATCGGCCGACCCGGCGGCTGTACTTTCGGCAGGCATGGGCGGCGATCCTTTGCTCTTCATCCGGTGGACACTTTGGAAACAGCTTCCTGATCTGGCCAGCGAACTCATCAATATATTTCTGATCCATCTCCTCCCGGCGCAGAGCTTCCCGCTCCCGGCGGGCCTCCCGGAGCTCGGCGTCGGCCAGGCACTCCTCCATGGCCCGCTCGATCGCCTCCGGTTCAGCAAGGATACCTTGCCGCTCATACCGTTTGCGCGTGCGGCTCCACTGGACGACCACGGCGTGGATCTTCGAATGTTTTGTCGAACGGCGGGTCAGAGCAGCATCGCCCCTCGGCAGGAATTCCAGATGATCCAGATCCGCGCACGACAGACAGAGGGGCTGCCTGTTTTCGAGGCGCAAAAAACTGCCGTGCCACAGTTCCTGCCCGCATTCGGAGCAATCCGTATCGCGCCGAACGATAAATACAACTATGTCCTCTGCTTCTTTGGATTTCATCGCCTGTTTCCTCGAACTTCAGGTCATTGCTGCGTATCCTCATAGCGCGATCTCTTCAGGATTGCTAAAATAGTAAGACTGCCCAAAAAGAATCGTCTATCTTCTCTCCCCGAAACCTTCGGAATCTCCTTTTGTCTCCCTTCCTCTCAGGAGATTCTGACCTTCGTCAGAATGACATTTCCATCGGACAGACACTCAACAACTCCGGCTTTGGGAAGTACACCTCCCGCTGCGACTCAATCTCCGCCTTCCGCTTCTCATATTCCTCCTTAAGTTGCTGCAAATTAAACTTGGATCTCTCAATTGAAATTTTCATGTCTTCCCCTTTGAGCATCCGCTCCTCATATTCCTGTATCTTCCATTCCTCCTCTGTCTGTCTGCGAGAGAAATACTTGTTCAGGTCTTCCATTAGTATTTTCGATTGTTTGTTATGTTTTTCGGCAATATCCACTTTCTTTTGCTCACCAATTTCATTCACTTTTTCCTCTGCAACTCTCTGGAGTTCTTCGACCCTTCCGATCAAATTGTTCAATTCTGAATCCGAGCCCTCAACTTTCATGTATCCAGTGTAGAGAAGGTTCAGGAGCTTCTTCGAGGCCGACGGATCATATTTCTGTTTCACATCAATGAAGATAGGGACTAACTCCTCAAAAACTGGTTCTCCCTTGGAATCCGTGAATCGGAGGTGGTAATTAAACAGGACTCCGGTCTGTCCGCTGTCAATCCGTTTGCATGAAACAGTCCCACTGAACAGACGGCTCTTGCAGTAGCAAACAATTGCGTCCAGCAGCGGATGGCCGAAGGCCACGAATTCAAGACCCGGCAGGTCATCCTGCTTATCCTGAGCTATCTTTTTGTCAAATGTAACCAGTTCATATCTTTCAAGTACTGATTCATTTCCGAGGAGTTCTTTGGGTGTGATGATCCGATATATCCTGTTATATCGCGTCTTTTCGACTTTTCCATTATGCACCTGAACAAAATGCCGGACAAATTGCTCAATATCTTCTGCCGTCATTTTATTCTCTCGAATCAACGTGCGGCTGCGCTCAACAACTCGGATGGCGTTCTCCATATCAAAATCACGCAGCGGCATCAGGAGGTTGTTATTCACCGTCTGCCACATCTTCAAGTTCTCTGTCATTGCCTCTTCCACATCCTTCATCGTCACTTCTATCTTCTCATCCTCCGAGAGTGCTCTCATGATCACATTCTGTAAATCAACATCTTTCAAAAGCGTGCCTAACACCTCCGACAGCCTGCCGCCAAGCTGGGTTTCAATGGTTTTCACCTTCTCATTCAAACGAATGAAAATCTGACCCTCCCTGGTATTTTCAACCTGCAAATTGTAGACATACACATCTCTTTTCTGGCCGTATCGATGGAGCCGCCCGATGCGCTGGTCGATTCGATTCGGATTCCAGGGGAGTTCATAGTTGATCATAATGTGACAGAATTGAAGGTTAATTCCCTCGCCTGCGGCATCTGTGGCCACCATGATGTTAATATCTCCCTCCTTAAAATCCTTCTCCGCCTGCACGCGGGCCTCCATGTTCATGTTGCCGTGAATTTCCAGAGTTTTGTAGTCAGCTAAAATGTGGTTCCGAAGATAATCCAGGGTGTCTCTGTATTCTGTAAAGATTAAGATTTTCTCCTTCGGGTTTTTGGTCAGCAGAGTGTCGATAGATTTCCGAAGATCACGGCCTTTACTGTCCTGTCTGATTTGCGATGCCTTCTCGATCAGGTCTTTGACTTTGTCAATCTCTGCGAGAATATCCTCCTCCGTCGCCGAGGAACTTAAGGACAGAATTTTAACCTCCAAAACCTCTCGCTCATCATCGGTCAAACTGGATGGGTCCAGTTCGAAGTCCTTGAGCCGAATACGATCTTCAGCCGAGAGCTCCAATTCTGAAACCTCTGCTTTCTTGGCTCGGAAACAGGCCAACAGTCTCTGTAATCCTTCCAGGCGATGCTCCAGAGATTTCCGGACAGCATAGATGCTGGAGACCATCCGTTTTTGCAGAATAACCATAGCGAAGCCGACAGTGCGTTTCTTCTCCTCCATAGCTCGGTTGTATTCATGCTTGACATAGTCCTTAACGGACTCATAGAGATCAAACTCCTCCTTGCTGAAATGGACGGGCACCGTTTCGACATTTCGTTTTTTAAAGATGGGCTTCCCGTCGATATCTTTCAGTCCGTCCTTGCCGCGCCGGATCATAACCGACCGCAATTTTGCCGGATTGACACTCTCCTCATCTTCAAATAGGTATGGGTTAACGAAAGAGATGAGTTTCCAGAACTGCCATTTGATGCCCGTGTGCGGTGTGGCCGTCAATAGCAAAAGCGCATCGGTCTTTTCATAAAGTTCTTCGGCCAATTTGTACCTTTCCGACTTTGACTCTTTCGGTCCCACCCAGGAGAGTTTGTGAGCCTCATCGAATATGATGAGATGCCAATAAGTGCGAGACAGCGCCGGAAGAACCTCATCCCGCTTTGCATAATCCAGTGACGTAACAATCCGATCCCGAAAGTCCCAGGGGTTTCTGTCTCGACCGATATTTGCCTTCAGATCTGCGATGGTATTTGAATCATACCGCCAGAAATATTCATCAAACTTCTCTCGCATCTCCCGCTGCCACTGTCGGGTGAGAGGCGCAGGAGCTATAATGAGTACGCGCCTGGCCCGCCCCCGGGCGGCGAGCTCTTTAAATATCATTCCTGCCTCGATCGTTTTCCCCAAGCCAACGTCATCAGCAATCAAGAATCGTTGCCGATAAGCCGAAATGACCTCATGCACCGCCATGACCTGATAATATTCCAAGTTGGTCCGGGAGCTGGAGAGGGACAGAAGTTGATCATACTCGTAAGCCAGCGACAGGCGGTAGGCTTGGACAAGAAGATCAAAATGAAGGGGTAGATCAAAATCCCGACGTTTCAGCCGGTCGATAGGAGTGAGCAGTCTCTCGATGACTTGCGGCGGGCAGATGAAGCTCTGTGGGGGTCCTTCGTCAAAGGCGATGCGGTATTCTTTACTGCCGTTCGGCAGTGGCGTGATTTTGAAGACCTCGCCTTCGCGCTCACCAATCTTGACCCGGTCGCCGATGTTGATAGTATTATTCATGAAATTTTCTCGGTTTGCTCTTGTCGAAAACGCCGCACGTTCTCAGCTTTCCACAAATGAACCCGCATAGGAAAAGATCAAACCTCCTCCCACG
>JBHIER010000004.1:0-24904 GCA_046760705.1 bacterium | reverse complement strand
GGATCTCTGAACCTGCCGGGGGTTCAGCATCGGAGAGAGGTGTTCCGCTATTACCCATTTGGGGCTCTCGGGGGGCAGGTGATTGGATTCACAGATGCCGACAGTCGCGGTATCGAAGGGATGGAGTTGGAGATGGACTCCCTTCTGAAGGGGACTTTTGGAAAGTGCTTGGTGGAGATGGATGCCAACCGCTGCCGCCACTCGGACGTCAAGCTTCCGTACGATCCCCCAGAGGACGGGTACGATGTGGTGTTGACCCTGGATGCGCGCTACCAGTCGATCGTTGAGGAGGAACTGCGGACAACGGTGAAACGCTACGGTGCCAAAGGGGCTATGGCCGTAGTCATGATTCCTCAAACAGGGGAAATCCTGGCTATGGCCAATCTCCCCGATTGCGATCTCAACCATCTCGATCGGTGCGGGAAGGCTCGGCGCAAGAATCGAGTGGTGACCGATATCTTTGAACCTGGCAGCATCTTCAAGGTGGTCACCGCCGCGGCTGCCCTGCAGGAGGGGATAATTCGGCCAGAGGACTCTCTTTATGCTGAGGACGGAACCTTCTCTTTTGCCGGAACGATCCTTCACGACTGGAAAAGGTTCGGATGGGTCACCTTCCGACAGGCCATCGAACAGTCGGTCAACATCGCCGTGGCCAAGGTGGCCCTAAAAGTCGGTCCCTCCATCTTTTATGAGTATGCCACCAATTTTGGATTTGGGTGTAAGACCGGAGTCCAATTTCCAGGGGAGGTGGAGGGTATACTGAGGAATCCGGCCAGTTGGTCGAAGCGGTCCCTGATGACCCTATCTCTGGGCCAGGAGGTGTCGGTTACGGCTCTCCAGATAGCCTGTGCCTACGCGGCCGTGGCCAACCGGGGGCGGTTGATGCAGCCTCAGATTGTAAAAAGAGTGTTGAATCGGAAGGGTGAGGTGGTCGAGGAGATGGAGCCGATGAGGGTCCGAACCCTCTTGAGGCCGGAGATCGCCCGGGTGTTGACCCAATTTCTCACAGGGGTTGTCGACCGTGGGACCGGGGTGAAAGCCAGGGTGGACCGCATCACTGTGGCCGGCAAGACCGGTACTGCCCAGAAAGTCGACGGCCGCGGCTACTCTCGCACCAAGTTTGTGGCCTCCTTCGTCGGATTTTTGCCGGCCGAAGAGCCAAGACTGGTGGGGGTGGTGGTGGTGGATGAGCCCCGGGGAGTCCATTGGGGAGGGGAGGTGGCCGCCCCAGCTTTCGGGCGAATCATGAAGAGGCTCGTCCACCTGCCCGACTCCCCTGTGGAGGATTTCCTGTGGGCCCAGGCCGATCTGTTGATCGATGACGGGTCGGCCACAATTGCTGCGGTGAAAGAACCGACCCCTGAAAGAGCAGCAGAGCTGCTCTCCCAGAGGCTAAAAAGCGATTGAACGAGATATGGCCCTCCGAAACCTGAAGCAAATCCTCTCGGTACTCCCGGAAGCGGTGATTACGGGCGATCCGGACATACCCATTCGCCACATCGCTTACGATTCCCGGAAGGTGGGACCGGGCGACCTGTTCGTGGCCCTCAAAGGGCTCCACCAGGACGGCCACGCATTCATTGGAGAAGCGGTGCAGCGGGGGGCCGGGGCGGTGGTGCTGGAGAAGGATCGCAGAACGAACGAGGTGGTTACAATAAAGGTTCCCAATACCAGAGAGGCCTTAGCCCGTTTGGCGGCGGAGTACTACGAGGCTCCGGCAAAAGAACTCAAACTCGTCGGAATAACCGGAACGAACGGGAAGACGACCATCTCCCGCCTGGTGAAGAGCATCCTGGAGGTCGCCGGGCGTAAGGTCGGCCTCATTGGCACAATAGAGTATTGGGTCGGAAGGGAGCGAATCTCTGCCGGACTGACGACGCCAGAATCTCTGGATCTGCACAGGATGCTCAGAGCGATGAAGAGCCAGGGCGTGGAGTACGTGGTCTTGGAGGTCTCCTCCCATTCGCTGAGCTTGGATCGGGTCTATGGACTGGAATTTGAAGTCGGCGTATTCAGTAATCTCTCCAGAGACCATCTCGATTTTCACGGCACCATCACTGAGTACGAGCAGGCCAAGAGCCGCCTCTTTCAATCCCTCGACTGGGCCAGGGCCAAGGCTGTCATCAACCGCGACGACCCTTCGGGCCGAAGGATGATGGAGGTGTCGAAGGCCCCGGTCATCTCGTACGGTTTCGACAGGGAGAGTTCTATTTGGGCCAACGGCTTCTCCCTCACGGCTGTTGAGTCTCGTTTCACCATCCACGGCCCGGAGTACACCCTCCCGGTCGATCTAAAACTTCTGGGAAGGTTCAATATTTCCAATGCGCTGGCTGCCGCCGGCGTAGGATACGCCTTGGGTATAGACCCTCCGACAATAAGGGAGGGGTTGGAAGGGGTCGATTATGTTGAGGGCCGCTTTGAGCGGATCGATTGCGGCCAACCGTTCACCGTCGTCATCGACTATTCTCATACACCGGATGCTTTAGAGCATTGCCTGACCGCTGCCAGGGAGTTGACCCAGAGCAGAGTGATCGTCGTCTTCGGGTGCGGCGGGGACAGGGACAGGGGCAAACGCCCCCTCATGGGCGAGGTGGCCGGACGTCTTGCAGACCAAATCATTATCACCTCCGATAACCCCAGAAGCGAAAACCCGGAACGTATACTGGACGAGATCGAAGATGGGTTTCATCCTCAAACCGACTACGAAAGGATCGTAGACCGACGGAGGGCCATTGAAAAGGCCCTGGCTCTGGCCCAAGAAGGCGACTGCCTCGTCATCGCCGGAAAGGGACACGAAGATTATCAGATTGTCGGCCGGGAAAAGATTCCGTTCAATGATCGGACCGAGGTCGAAAGGGCCCTGAGAGGCCGAAGGGAGAAATGCTACGCTGTCGATCATGGAAAAGTTGACCATAGATGATGTGGCCCAGGCCACCGGCGGCACCCCGGTGGGCAAAGATCTTGAACGCGCAGGTAGAGCGCACCCCACAGATGTGAGCATCGACTCCCGCACTTTGAAGAAGGGAGATCTGTTCTTCGCCCTTCGGGGTGAGCGGTTCGACGGCCACGATTTTGTGGGCCAGGCCTTTGACAAGGGCGCTGTGGCAGGTGTGGTTTCCGAAGCCTGGTACGCCCAGAACCAGGAGCTTTCTGACGGGTGCCGCATCACCATCGTGGTCGAGGATACCCTTCAGGCTCTGCAGGAGTTGGCCAGGTACTACCGGGCTCAGTTTCAGACGTCGGTGGTGGCTGTGACGGGAACCAATGGTAAGACCACTACCAAGGAGATGATCGCTCGGGTGCTCTCCCAGGAATTTTCTGTTTTGAAGACAGCGGGAAATCTTAATAATCATATCGGGTTGCCCCTGACCCTGTTGAGATTAAGATCTGGGCACCAAATAGCTGTGGTGGAGCTGGGAATGAGGGGGCTGGGTCAAATCGCACGACTGGCCCAGATCAGCGATCCCCAGCTCGGGGTGATCATCAATGTCGGTCCGGCCCACTTGGAGTTTTTCGACTCTGTGGACCAGATCGCCGAGGCCAAGGCAGAACTCCTGGACTATCTGGACCGCTCGAGCACGGCCATACTCAATGCGGACGACCCCAGGTTGATGAGACAAAAATTCAGGACGAGGGGGAGAACGATCACCTACGGTCTGGAGAGGGGGGCCGACGTGCAGGGCAAATTTCTGGGGATGTCCAACTCCGGAGGTTCAATATTCGCTGTCAGTGACAGCCCCCAGATTGAGCTTCCTCTGCCAGGCAAACATATGGTCTCCAACGCCCTGGCCGCGGTGGCCGTGGGGAGGGAGTTTGGCATAGAAGATCTTAAGATCAGACAGGCCTTAGAATCGTTTCAAACCGAGGCCATGCGGATGGAGCGCTTTGAGGTTGACGGGATAGAGATAATAAACGATGCCTACAACGCCAACCCAGATTCGATGCGCGCCGCCGTAGAAACTTTGCGCGATTTGCCCTGTGCAGGGAGGAGAATTGCAGTCCTGGGAGATATGTTGGAACTGGGTGAGACCGGACCCAGTGCCCACCGGGAACTCGGCAAGTGGGTGGCTCAATGCGGCATCGATTATCTGGTGGCTATTGGCGAGCTGTCAAAATCTCTTGCCGCTGGGGCAGTCGAATCCAAAATGATGAAGCATAAGGTATACTACTTTGCCAGCAAAAGAGAGGCGATATTAAAACTGAAAGAGCTCCTTCGCAAAGGAGACCTCCTCTTGGCTAAAGGCTCACGGAAGATCGGATTGGAAGAGGTGATAGAAGGGTTGGTTCGAAATCCAAAATCCAAAATCCAAAATCCAAAACTCAAAACTTCTCCTCCGCGAAAGCGCGGGATCCAAAACTCAAAACTCAAAACGGGGGTTGTGTAGTGTTTTATCATCTCTTTTATCCTCTCAGCAAATATATCAGTGGGTTTAACCTGTTTCAGTATATAACATTTCGATCGGCTTACGCGGCCATAACGGCTCTGGTAATAAGCTTTATGTTGGGCCCCTGGGTTATGAAGAGATTGAAGAAGGCTCAGATTAAAGAGAAGATAAGTGAGGACGTACCTAAGACTCATCGGGTCAAAGAAGGCACACCAACCATGGGCGGCATTCTGATTCTCGTAGCCGTTTTGGTGCCCACTCTGCTGTGGGCTAAGCTGACAAATCCTTACACTCTGTTGATCTTTTTTGCCACAGCCTGGTTGGGTCTTTTAGGTTTCTTCGATGACTATCTCAAAACTGTGAGGGGGTATCCCAAGGGGCTGGTGTTCAAATACAAGATTTCCGGCCAGATACTCCTCGGCCTGGTGGTGGCGGTCTTTCTCCACCTCTTTCCTCTGTCCGGGGAGGCGGCCACCCAGACCAGCGTGCCTTTTCTGAAGGATTACCGCATCGACTTCAGTTGGTTTTATGTTCCCTTGGTGGTTCTGGTCATCACCGGGGCTTCCAATGCGGTCAATCTGACCGATGGGTTGGACGGTCTGGCTGTGGGACTGGTAGCGGTAGCAGGGGCGGCTTTTGCCGGGATGTGTTATGTCACCGGCCATGTCAAGTTCAGCGATTATTTGAACATCATCTATCTTCCCCGCAGCGGTGAGCTGACTGTCTTCTGTGCCGCACTGGTTGGGGCTTGCCTGGGGTTTTTGTGGTTTAACGCCCATCCAGCCGAGGTGTTCATGGGGGATACTGGGGCCCTGGCCCTGGGGGGAGCCTTGGGGATGCTGGCCATACTGATAAAGAAAGAACTGCTGCTGCTCATTGTGGGCGGAATCTTTGTGGCCGAAGCGCTGTCGGTCATGCTTCAGGTCGGCTACTACAAGTGGAAGAAGCGCCGAATATTTTTGATGGCTCCGTTGCATCATCACTTTGAGCTTCTCGGCTGGCCCGAGCCTAAGGTGGTGGTCAGATTTTGGATTGTGGCTGTGCTGTTGGCTTTGTTGACATTGAGCACCTTTAAGATTCGATAGATTTGGAGCAGGGATGTGTCTTTTGGCGATGTCCGTAACAAAAAAGTTGTGGTCCTCGGTTTGGCCCGCAGCGGCCTGGCGGCGGCTTCGCTGCTGATTCGGAAAGGAGCTCAGGTGGTGGGAAGCGACATGCTCACCAGGGAGGATTTATCCGAGGAGATCATCGATCTGGAAGCTCAGGGGGCCCGTATCGAATGTGGGGGCCACTCCGAGGGCCTCTTGGAGGGAGCGGAGTGTGTGGTGATCAGCCCAGGAGTTCCCCCGGATCTGCCACTGCTGCAACGGGCCCGAGCCAGGGGGCTTGCCGTCGTCGGAGAGATCGAGGCCGCCTCGTGGTTTTGCCGCGCACCCATTGTCGCCGTAACAGGTTCCAACGGGAAGACGACGACCACAGCTCTGTTGGGACAGATCTTTGAAAGGGACGGCCGGAATGTGGTCGTAGCAGGAAACATCGGATCTCCCTTCTCAGCAGTGGCCGACCACATCCCATCTGAGGGAATCGCTGTGGTGGAAGTGAGCAGCTTTCAACTGGAGAGCATCGACCAGTTCAGGCCTGAGGTGAGCGTCATGCTCAATCTCTCCCCAGACCATCTGGACCGACATGGTGGATACGATGCCTATGTCGCAGCTAAAGCCAGAATTTTTGAGAATCAAGACGAGAGCGATGTGGCCGTCCTCAACGGTGACGATCAGGGGGTGATGGCCCTGGCAGAAAAAATACGGTCCAGGATCGTCCCGTTCAGCGTTAGGAAGCGTCTCGATGAGGGGGTGTATCTCTCCCAAGGAGCATTGGTGGCCCACCTTTCTGGACTGGCCGAGCAGGTCTGTGCGGTGGAGGAGATCCGTCTGCCTGGGCCTCACAATCTATCCAACGTGGCTGCGGCCCTGGCCGTGGCCGAGACCTTCGATGTCGATCCTGCCCACTTTCGGGAAGCATTGAGGGACTTTTCAGGGGTTGAGCACCGGCTCGAATGGGTGGCTGAGGTGGGGGGGGTCACCTTTGTCAACGATTCCAAAGCAACCAATGTGGTCTCCGTTCAGTGTGGTCTCCAGAGTTTCCAGGGACCCATCATTCTGATCGCTGGAGGCAGGGAGAAGGGGACCGACTTCACCCCCTTGCGCCAACTCGTGGCCGAAAGAGTGAAACTCTTAATTCTGATCGGGGAGGCGACCCCCAAACTGAAGAGAGCGTTGGGCGGTGTGGTGGAGACGGTGGAGGCAGAATCGATGGAGGAGGCTGTGAACAGGGGATTTGGGGCAGCCCAGAAGGGGGATTGCATCCTTCTCTCCCCGGCCTGCGCCAGTTTCGATATGTACCAAAACTTTGAGGAGCGGGGAGCCCGGTTCAAGGAGGCGGTTCACCACATCGCCACCAGAGACAGGAGATGATGGAGAAGAGATTTGAGCCGGACTTTGTCCTCTTCGCTGTGACCCTGGCCCTTTTGGGCATCGGGACGATCATGGTCTACAGTGCCAGCGTTCCGATTGCCGAGAAGAAGTTCGGTTCGAGCAGTTTCTTCCTGTGGCGACATGCGGTCAGGGTTCTATTGGGATTGGTCGTCATGTTCATCACGGCCAGGATGGACTATCATGCATGGGGGAAGCTCTCGCTCCCTTTTCTGTTTGTAGCTTTCCTTCTTTTAGTCTGGCTTCTGGTTCCAGGTCTGCCTTTCACTTCGGAAGGCATAAGGGGGGCCAAGAGCTGGTTGAAGTGGAGAGCGTTCACCCTTCAGCCGTCCGAAGTGGCAAAATTGGCCCTCGTCATCTATCTGGCCGATGGGTTGGCCCGACGTCAGCATCAGGTGCACAGATTTGCCAAGGGGTTCTTACCCCCTTTTGTGATCCTATGCACCGGCTGTGGGCTCATTCTTCTCCAGCCCGATCTGGGAATGGCAGCCACCATTTCGGTCATCGGTATGGTTCTTCTCTTTGTTGGGAGGGCGAAGATGAGACATATGGTCGCTGTGGGGTTGGCCATGGTGTCCGCCTTGGGTACGTTGGTCTATCACTCGTCGTACTGGTGGCAGAAGCTCGTTGCTCTTCTGAATCCGGGGTTGGATCCCCAGGGCGTCGGATATCATGCCGGGCAGTCCTTGATCAGCCTGGGCTCTGGCGGACTGTGGGGGCTCGGCTTGGGACAAGGCCGGCAGAAACTCCTCTATCTGCCCGAGGCCCACACCGACTTCGTCTTTTCAGTCATCGGAGAGGAGCTCGGCTTCATGGGAACCATGGTGGTGATGGCTCTGTTCCTCCTCCTCCTTTGGCGAGGGGTACGAGCCGCCCGCTCGGCCCCGGACCTCTTCGGGTTTCTTTTGGCTCTTGGAATAAGCTTCATGATCTTTGGCCTGGCCCTCATCCATATCGGTGTAGTGAGCGCCGTTCTGCCCACCACCGGCCTGCCCCTGCCCCTGGTCAGCTATGGGGGCTCATCGATTCTGTTGACTCTCGCCGGGGTCGGTATACTGCTCAATATTTCGAAACAGGCCGGGTGGAAGCGGGTGGAAGGGAGGGACATGAGAACAAGGCTGAAAACGTTGTATCGTTGAAAAGAGATGCACTCAGGTTTAGAAGACCGTAGTCGCGAACCATTGAGAGTCCTCTTCGCTGCTGGTGGGACAGGGGGCCATCTCTTCCCGGCCCTGGCCGTGGCCCAGGAACTGATGGGGAGAGCACCGGCGTCGAGAGTGCTCTTCGCCGGGACCCGGAAGGGAATGGAGGCACTCCTGGTTCCCAGAGCGGGTTTCGAGATCGCTTTCATTTCGATTTACGGGCTGAGACGGCGGATGTCCGCGTCCAATTTGGCCCTACCGTTCTTCGGGCTGAAGAGTCTGTTTCAGAGCTTTCTCATCTTGAGACGATTTTCGCCCGATGTTGTCTTCGGCACAGGGGGGTATGTGGCCGGTCCGGTCCTTCTGGGCGCGGTGTTGAGCAGGATACCGACCGTGCTCCATGAGCAGAACTCTCGCCCGGGTCTGACGGCCCGATGGCTGGCCAGGTGGGTGTCGATGGTGCTTCTCAGTTTTCCCCAGTCGGAGGCCTACTTTAGAAGAAAGGAGAACCTTCGGGTGACGGGCAATCCGACTCGGCTCGGCCTCGAGGCCGGGGATCGTCGAGCCGCACGGAGGCTCTTTGGACTCAGGGAAGATGTCCGTACCCTCCTCGTCTTTGGAGGCAGTCTTGGTGCGCACAGCATCAATATGGCCGTTCTCGATGCTTTGGAAGAGTTGACGGCTGAGCAAGATGTGCAACTTCTGTGGCAGACAGGCCGACTCGATTTTGAAGGGATAAGAGATAGGGTTTCTCAATCCGGGGTCCGGGTTCTGCCCTTCATCGATGAGATGGTTGATGCGTATCAGGCTGCGGATGTTGTTCTGTGCCGGGCCGGGGCTACAACGCTGGCTGAGATCACTCGGTGCGGGCTCCCGGCTATCCTTGTTCCCTATCCCCGCGCCACAGGGGGACATCAGGAGTTCAATGCCAGAATTCTGGTCGAAGCCGGGGCCGCAGCGATGATTCCGGACCAGGAGCTGAGCGGACGAAAGGTCGCGGCTGCAGTCCTAAATATTCTCAAGGATACGGAGAAGAGAGAACGGATGAGAAATAGAAGCAAGGCTATGGGATCTCCCCGAGCGGCCACAGACATCGTCGAGGCACTGTTCGAACTGGTGAGCAGACGAAAGGGGAACGATGAGGCGCCAGGCTAGCAAGGCCAAACAGATCCATTTTGTCGGTATCGGTGGGGTCGGTATGAGCGGCATCGCCGAGGTGCTGATCAATGTGGGCTACCAGGTCTCCGGGTCCGATCTGAAGCGCAGCGATGTGACCGACCGGCTGCAGAGGCTGGGAGCGAAAGTGCATCTTGGACATGAGAGCTCCCATCTCGGAGAGGCCGATTTTGTGGTCTATTCGGCGGCTGTCAGCCTCTCCAATCCCGAGATCGTGGAGGCTCGCAAAAGAAGAATCCCTGTCATCCCCAGAGCAGAGATGTTGGCCGACCTGATGCGAATCAAATTCGGCATCGGCGTGGCCGGGACCCACGGCAAGACGACCACCACCTCCCTCATCGGCTCGGTTCTGACACGAGGAGGGCTCGACCCCACCATCGTCGTCGGAGGAAAGGTGAAGAGCTTAGAGGCCAATGCCAGACTGGGGGAGGGGGAGTATTTTGTTGTGGAGGCCGATGAGTTCGACCGGTCCTTCTTAAGGTTGTCACCATCGATGGCAGTGCTGACCACCCTGGAGGCAGAACACATGGAGTGCTACACCGATCTGGACGATCTCAAGTCGGCCTTCTTGGAGTTCGCCAACAAGGTGCCCTTCTACGGATCTGTCATCCTGTGCGTCGACGAGGAGAGTTTGAAGGATATTGTGGACCGAATCGAACGCTCGATGGTCACCTACGGACTCTCACCTGAGGCCGATGTGAGGGCCGTAGATATCGATTTTGTCGACTTCGGCTCCCGCTTCACCATCATCAACCGGTCGGAAGAGGTGGGCCGGGTGCGATTGAAGGTTCCCGGCCTTCACAATGTGAAGAACGCACTGGCCGCCTTCGCTGTGGGAGCGGGGGTGGAGATCCCCTTTGGGGCGATAAAAGAGGGAATCGAAGAGTTCTCCGGTGTCCATCGGAGATTCGAGATAAGAGGGGAGGAGCGGGGCGTCACGGTGGTGGACGACTACGGCCATCATCCCACGGAGATTCGGGCCACTTTGAAGGGGGCGCGAAACGGTTGGGACGGTCGGATCGTCGCCGTCTTTCAGCCCCATCTCTACTCCCGGACGTGGAATTTTTACCGGGAGTTTGGCCAATCTTTCTTCGACGCGGATGTCTTAGTGGTGACCGATGTCTATCCGGCCCGCGAAAAGCAGATGCCAGGGGTGAGCGGAGAGTTGGTGGCCACGGCGGCCAAAGAGGCCAGCCACCCCTCAGTCCTCTACATTCAAGAGATGGCCGAGATCCCCAACATCCTCTCCAAAGGGCTGAAGCAGGGAGATCTGGTCATCACCTTCGGGGCCGGCGACGTCTGGCGGGTGGGGGAAGAGTTGCTGGCAAAATTGAAGGAGACGAGTTGAGAGTGTATGGACCCGTATGCTTTTCTAATAAGAACGTGTAAGGGGCGTGTGCTCAGGAACGAGCCTCTCTCCTCTCACACCTCCTTCGGCATAGGTGGGCCGGCTGACTGTTTTCTGTGGGCCGAGGATGCGGAGGATGTCGAAGCCGCCATGGATGCTGTCTCCTCAGAGGGGCTCCCCTTTTTGGCGATCGGCAATGGGACAAATCTCTTGGTGGACGATGGCGGGGTTCGCGGAGTTGTGGTCCGCCTCGGCCGTGGTTTTGGCGGGCTCAAACGGGAAGAGACCAGGGTGAGGGTTGGGGCCGGAGTGGATCTGGCCAAGCTTTTGGACTTTTGCGCCAGCCACGGTTTGAGCGGCCTGGAGTTTGCCGCCGGCGTCCCGGGCACCCTCGGGGGGGCTCTGTACACCGACGCCGGGACGACATCCGGCCGGGTTCGGGACCGCCTCCTCCAGGTGACGGCCGTCGGGCAAGACAAGGAGACCTCAACAATAGATGGTCCGTCCTTTCGGCACGAGGACGAAGATCCTCTTGCCGAGGGCTCAATCATCACCGAGGCATCCTTTCAACTCACCCCTGCCACCGAGGAGACCGTCCGCCGGGAGATGGACCGACTTCTGACCCGCCGCCGGGAGACACAGCCGATCGGCGAACCCAGCGCCGGCTGCATCTTCAGAAACCCGAAAGGCCAGCCGGCCGGCCGGCTCATCGACCAGTGCGGCTGCAAAGGGATGAGAGTGGGCGGAGCCATCGTCTCGGAAAAACACGCCAACTTTATCATCAACACCGGTGGGGCACAATCGAAAGATGTGCTCGAATTGATCGAGCGCATCAGAGCACGAGTGCACCAGGCAACCGGCGTTACCCTGAGCTTGGAGATCAATGTCATCGGTCCCTGGGGCGGTCAGCCACCAAGAGACCAAGTGACAAAGGAAAGGCATGAATATTAACCCCTTGTCTGTGACAGGAGAACCTATGGAGGTGTGGAAAGAATGGTTCTTAATCGTAATCTCTGTGTCTTTGTGGCAATGTCTGAACAGGAACGAGAGAGGCGTACAAGGGAAAAAACATTTTACAATGAGGTTCACGAAAGAGAATCGAGACACATCCTGCTGGGATGGATCAAGGCTTTCAACCGTATCACCCTGGCCCTGGTGGCGTTGGGGTTGGTTGCTCTTCTCGGACACGAGGTCCATAGGTGGGCCCTCCAGACCCCGATCTTTGAGCTGAAGCGGATTACTGTCCGAGGGAATCATCTTGTTTCCGAAGAGACAGTATTGGGGTTGGCCAGGATAGAGCCCAGATGTAATCTCTTTCGCATCGATGTCGGAGAGATAAGAGAGAGACTCGCGGAGAACTGCTTCGTTCGCAGGGCAGAGGTACAGCGCCGTTTGCCCTCGTCCCTCGTCATTTCGATAGAGGAGAGGAAGCCGGTAGCCCTCTTGGAGAGTGATGGCGGCACAGTTGACGAGGAAGGGGTGCTGCTTCATCCCCTCTCACCGGAGCAGTGGCCCGGTCTACCAGTCCTTTCAGGAGTTGACCTTGGAGATGAGGAGTGCGGAGAACCTCTCCAATCTGAGAAGGTTCGCTGGGCCATCTCCTTCATCAGGGCTATGGCTGAGATGAGACCGAGCCCACCGTTTGGGATCGGAGAGCTCGACCTCAGTGACATCAGACACCCGCTATTGTACCCTGCGGCCAAAGGTGTTCCCGTCAGGATTGGGGGCGCTGGGTGTCTCTCAAGACTGGCCAGTCTGCCGGTGGTCTTGGCCGACATGGAACGGAAGGGGATCGAGGCTGAATATATCGATGCGCGTTTTCTGGGTCAGATTATTGTCAGACCGATCTCAAACCGAGACGTGGGGCTGGAATCGCCTCCAGTGAAAGGTTAATGAGAGAAAATGAAGCCGATAGAAAGGAGTCTTTCCTCCGATTCCGGCCCCACATGAAATAGGTGCGGAGATAGAAAGAAATGGTCTAAACAGTGGCGAAAACGAAAATCTGAGCAGGTGACTGGCCTGGGTTAATTGACAAAACGATAAGCAAGCCTACCCATTCCTATCACACCACATTTCTCTCTCCGTTATGTTGTCCCTCCCAAAGGGCCATAGCCTGCTCAGAGCAAGTGGTGGAAGTCGAGCAGGCGAGTAGCCTGAAGTTGTGGCCAAACATACTACCCGTGGCCAACCAAGGCTTCGACAGCCGCTATTGTCCCTCTCTTCAGGTGAAAGCCTGCTCGACAGAAGCCGTCCTGAAAGGTCCTGTGTGAGGAAGGTTACCGACCATGGGGAGTGAGGACAATGTTATTGTAGGTCTGGATGTTGGCACCACGAAGATCGGCGTCATTGTGGCCGAAATTGGGCCGGATGGTGAGGTGAGTCTTGTCGGGGTGGGGACGAGCCCCTCAGAGGGGCTCAGGCGCGGTGTCGTTGTCAATGTGGAGAGGACGGTTCAATCGATAAGGGCGGCCATCGCCGAGGCGGAACGGATGTCTAACAGGAAGATCCACTCCGTGTACGCTGGAATTGCCGGCGACCACATTCGGTCCATCAACAGTCGGGGGGTTATTGCTGTCTCCAGAGGTGACCACGAAATTACCGGCCACGACGTCAAACGGGTCATCGATGCCGCCAAAGCCGTGGCCATCCCCATGGACCGAGAGATCATCCACGTTCTCCCCCAGGGGTTTGTGGTGGACGATCAATCCGGGATCAAAGATCCTGTCGGCATGGCCGGGGTACGTTTGGAGGCCGAGGTTCATATTGTCACCGGGGCCGTCACCTCGGCCCAGAACATTTACAACAGCATTAAGCGAGCAGGGTTGGAGGTGAAGGATTTGGTCCTCCAACCGTTGGCCTCCAGTTATGCTGTCCTGTCCCAAGACGAGATGGAGCTGGGTGTGGGTCTATTGGATATCGGCGGCGGCACCACCGATATCGCCCTCTTCTTCGAAGGGTCCATCCGGCACACCGCGGTCATCGGTCTGGGGGGACGGAATGTGACCAACGATATCGCCATAGGGCTCAGGACACCAGTGGACAAGGCTGAAGAGGTTAAGATCGAGAAGGGATGTGCCCTCCAGGCCATGGTGGAGAGGGACGAGCTCATCGAGGTGGAAAGTGCCGGCGGCCGGCCATCCCGCCAGATCTCCTGCGGTGTGCTCTGCAGCGTCATCGAACCGAGGATGGAGGAGATCTTCAGTTTGGCCCGGCGTGAAATCAATAAGTCCGACTACGCCGGACTGTTGACCACTGGCATTGTCATCACTGGAGGGGCTTCTTTGATGGAGGGTTCGGTGGAGTTGGCCGAGCAGGTCTTCGATCTGCCGGTCAAGCTCGGAGTGCCCCAGGGGGTCAACGGATTGATGGACGAGATCAAAAGCCCCGTCTATTCTACCGGGATTGGACTCATCCATTATGCCATAAAAAATCGGTCGGGCGAAGAGGGCTTCCGGGACGTCAATGAGTCGAACCTGTTCGAAAAAATTTGGGATCGGATGAGACGCTGGTTCGGAGAATTTTTTTGATGAAATTGAAAATGAGCCACGGGAAATTAGCAATGCAAAATGAAAGACTGAAAGGACTTGGAGATGATCTGGCAGGGCGAATTGCTGATTGGGAAATGGGAACTGCTATAAGGAGGTGATCGCAGTGGTCAGTTTTACGGTTGTTGAGGAGCAAATGGTCAGGGCGCAGATGAAAGTGGTTGGCGTGGGAGGGGCAGGTGGCAATGCGGTGAACCGGATGATCGATTCCAATCTAAACGGGGTCGAGTTCATCGCCGTAAACACAGATGCTCAGGCATTGGATCTGTCCAAAACGCAGCGGAAGATTCAGATTGGCAAGACCGGCTTAGGCGTCGGCGGTGACCCCAGTAAGGGGAGGCAGGCCATTGAGGAGGACAGAGAGAAGGTGGTGGATGCGCTCTCGGATACGGAAATGGTCTTTGTGACCGCCGGGATGGGAGGGGGGACCGGAACAGGGGCTGCACCCGTAGTGGCAGAGATTGCTAAAGACCTCGGAGCGTTGACCATCGCCATTGTCACCAAGCCGTTCCTCTTCGAAGGGCGTCAGCGTATGAGTCGGGCCGAGGAGGGAGTGGCCGAACTGAAGGAGAGGGTGGACACGCTCATTGTTATTCCCAACCAGCGGTTGTTGTCTATCGTCTCAGAGAAGACACCGCTGCGAGAGGCCTTTGGTCTGGCAGACGAGGTGCTGCTCCATGCCACCAAAGGTATCTCCGACTTGATCACCGTGCCCGGGCTCATTAACCTCGATTTTGCCGATGTGAAGGCCGTCATGGCCGAGATGGGCGACGCCCTCATGGGGACCGGTTACGGGGTGGGGCAGAACCGGGCCGTGGAAGCGGCCCAGCAGGCCATCTCCAGCCCGCTCCTGGAGGAGGTGTCCATCGTCGGGGCCCAAGGGGTGTTGGTCAACGTCACCGGGGGCCCGGGCACCACTCTCTATGAGGTCAACGATGCGGTCTCCATCATTCTGGAGGCCGCCGGCGCCGATGCCAACATCATCTTCGGGGCCGTGGTCGACGATCGCATAGATGATGAGATCCGGGTGACCGTTATCGCCACCGGCTTCAACAGCCTGGAACGCCGGAGCAAAAAGACCGAGCTGGGGGAGGCCAAACCCTTAGACTATATCGGGGCCAAGCTCGACTCTCTGGAGCGGCCGGCCTTTCAGCGGCGGGATGAGATTCAGAAGGAACTCATCTTTGACGGTGAGGTTGACACGCCCTTCTTCAACGGTGATATGGAGGATCTGGAGAAACCAGCCTTTCTGCGCAAACAGATGGATTGAGGTGGGTTTTCCAGCAGGATCGGAGGGAGGCTGCTTATTGAGGGAGACAATGAGGTTCGGCTTGACATTGCCACAGGTTTTTTATAAATTGAGGCTGAGAAGAGCTTTGAGGAGGTAGACCCTGAGGTGAGGGCCGATCTACGTGGGTCACCGATCGGACGCTATCGAGGGGGAAGGAGGCTCTACAAATGCGTTTACCAGACATTGACGTTAAAAAGGTGCGAAAGGCTTTGCTTTCATTCATATCACGTGAATTCGAGCGGAGTCCTTTTGAGAAGGCGATTTTGGGGATATCTGGTGGCATAGACTCAGCGGTGGTGGCCTACCTGGTATCAGAGGCATTGGACAATCAGACGGTGATTGGACTCCTGATGCCATATAGAACCCAACCAAAGGATGTTGTGGAGGATGCTCTTGAGGTGATCAATAACCTCTCTATCCAATCGATCATTGTGGACATCAGCCCGATGATCGATAGCTTCTTAAGCGCTCACTTCGATGAAGACAGGCGGAGGATTGGAAGCAAGATGGCAAGAGAGCGGATGTCTTTATTGTATTATTATGCTGATCTTTTCAACGCCATGGTTTTTGGGACAGGAAACAGGTCCGAAGCTCTACTGGGCTATTTCTCAAAACACGGCGATGTCGGCTGCGACATTATGCCTCTCAACGATCTTTACAAAACAGATGTCGTACGATTGGCTCTGGAATTGGGTGTACCTCGAAAGATTATTGACAAAAAACCGAGCGCAGGTTTTTGGCCCGAGCAGACCGATGAGGCGGAACTTGGTTTCAGTTACCAGGATGGAGACGAAATTCTCTATCAACTCATTGATAAAAAGAGGAGAGAGAATGACCTCCACTCTATGGGCTTTGAGAAGGATCTTGTCACAAAGGTGACAGCAAAGGGGAAAACGACGGAGTACAAAAGAAAGCCGCCCATTGTGCCGAACCTGAGGGTATCTCGCCTCGGAGAATGAGCACAAAGAGGGAGAGTTTGCCAAAACTTACCATGGAGAAGAGGGGTGACGCTTCTTCCGAGACTTCAGAAAACAGAACATCTCAAAATAGGATTGGTCTATAATGGGCATCTCATCAAGAAGACGGAGGATAAGATCTATCTGACTCGTCCCGAACTGAGCGGTCAAACATTGACCGCCATCGAGGATGCCATTGAAAACCAGGGTCATAGGGTTGTTCACTTTGAAGGAGATGATACCCTCCCTTCTGCGCTAAAGAAAAATCCCGTTGATATGGTGTTTAACCGGGTGACTGGACTGAGAGGGTTGAGCAAGCAGTCCTACGTGCCGTCGGTTCTTGACCTGATGAACATTCCGTACACCGGCTCGGGGGTTCTTGCTCACGCCCTGGCCCTCAATAAGTCCGCCACAAAGCAGATCCTCGGGTATATCGGTGTTCCAACTCCACAGTTCCAAGTGTTTCGGGATCCAGACGAGAGACCTTCCTCCAGATTGCGTTATCCTCTCATCGTCAAACCCCTCTTAGGCGGATCAAGTGTGGGGATATTTAAAGATTCCGTAGTCCGTTCAAGAAAGGAGTTAAGATTAGCAGTGGATAGAGTTCTGAATTCGTTCGACCAACCCGCTCTGGTCGAGGAGTACATATACGGCAGGGAACTCACTGTGGGAATCTTAGGGAACCGGGAGCCGGCTATCATGCCCATTTTGGAGACCGAATCCGATGTTGAGTTGGAAGAACCAACCTTCACGCATGGAGCCAAGATAAAAGAAGGCTATGTAACAAAAAAAACTCGCGTAGCACAACTCTCAAAGAGGCGTTTTGAAGCGATTCGGCGGGAGTCGATCAAAGTATTTAAAGCCTTACGCTGCCGTGATTATGCTCGGGTTGACATCATCTTAAGTGAGGACGGAACACCTTATGTTTTTGAGGCTAACTCGATGCCGGGCTTGTATAAGGAGTACAGCGCCTTCCCAGAGATGGCCAGAGCAGCGGGAATGTCATATCGTGACCTCATCACAAAAATTCTCAATTTAGCCATTGAGCGATATAAAGCCCCGTAAACAGGTGCCCGCCCCGCATTCCTGATCCATTGGGGCGGACGTCCCTGTCCGCTCGGTGTTACAAGCGGGTGATCCGGGAATGACAATGGGGGGTTATCATCCGACTTGATCGGATGATCCAGGCGGTCCAAGGATGCCTCTTTACGCATAATCTGTGATCAAGAGTGAAGAGGGGCTGAGAAGATGGAGAAACAAGAACTGTTAAAAAACTGGAGAGGTTCGGCAAAATTCTGAAGGAGGTGGCCCTGGAAAATATTAAAGCCGTCTGTGGAGGAATTGAGGGAAGAGAATAGATCCATCGATCTGAGATATCCAGAAGCGATAGCCATCAAGCACCTTGAAGTGGCGATATGACGATCTAAGATATTGCCACCCCGACGGTAGGAGCGGGCCAGATTCCTCAGTTCCTGCTCTGTCCTCTCCTGAGGTTTCGGCAGATCCCCCACTGCCCTCCTCAGCTTTATGGCCAAATGTACGGAAAGTACGATAGCCATAAGATTATGTATTCTCTACATTTCGTAAATATTCCTTGAATAAGGGATGATACAAACCATATTCCCCTCGCCCTACTTTAACTATGAGATTCTTCCTAACCATACCATTGAAGCGAGGTCTGACATTCTTAATTTTCAACTGCGAAGGTGTAAAAGTATCCGATTTAATTGCCGCCACAGCTAACAAGATCTCCTTCTCCTTGTCACTGGCGATGGAAAAGTCTCCTGCAAATTTCTCCCTGGCCATAATCCTTTCTACTATCGGATAGTGGTTATCAAAAAAACCAATTGAGATCTTCCCTTTTTCCCTTATGGTGACCAGCTCTCTCATAAGGAAATGGATGAAAAATGGATGTCCAACAGTGAGATCATAAATTTTCTGGACCACCCTTTCTTCGACAGTTATATTCAATCCTGCCCTTTCTATTGGGGTAAGAATGGCGTTCCTCGTCTCCTCGGGGGAAAAGTTGTCCAGAGTATGTTTTACATTGAAGAATCTGGCAAAGGGTTCGGCCAGCTCTCGAACTTCGGCGAATAAGTCTCTGCTGCCACTCATACAGAGCATGAAATTGCAGCCGTGCCTCGGAAGTCCTTGAAATATTCCCCGCAGGTCATACAATCCTTGAGGATATCCTTCGGCTAAATAATGAAGGTCATCGAGCATGAGGATGACTGTATCAATCCCTAAGCTCTCTACGGCCTTCCAAAAATGAATGAGCGCATCCTCAAAAACGGTCACTTCCGATCTCTCTCTGATTTTTCGCTCCAGTTCCAAGGCGGTCCCAACCCCGATCGATTTGACCCTCCATTCTCTTATCCTCTCCCTGAGTTTGACCATGATTGGGGCTTTGACTGCAAAGCTCCTTTCAATGTCATCCACCACCTTTTTCATAAAGAGGAAAAAAGAGTTGCACGAAGTGGGAATCAATTCTACAATTGCAGAGACTACCTTTCTACTCTTAAACTCTCTCAAGGCAATCTCCTCAAACTTCCGCAGCATCGATGTTTTCCCAACTCCCCAATCACCTAATATGGCCACATTATCCGGGGTTGGAAATTCCGACTTGATAGACCTCCCAAAAGCCCGTTTGAGCGAGTCTATTACATCGGTTCGGTTGACAAAATACTTTGGATTAACTGGAAACGTCGGCGAAAAAGGATTCTCTCGATTCATAGGATTTTAAACCTTCACATTAATCAAAGGCTAAACATACTATTGACTCTTGAGAGGTTTTCGGTTTAGATGTCTCTTTTCCGGCCGAACAAAAATGGACTGGTCGGCCTCCTCCAGATCGTCCAGAAAATCGGTGAGGTGATGGGTCGACCAAAACTCTGCCAGCTCTTCATCCCTTTTGGGCTCCGAAGTTTTCAGGGGGATGTCACCTCCTCTCTTTTTGGTAAAGCCCTTTCTTTTTTGCTGTCACTTCATCTATCATAATCTAATACAAAAGCTTTCATTTGTAAAGTTTTTTTCTCCCTTCTATGGCCAATTTATCCTCATGTGCCTTTTTAATCGAGTCTTTCGCTCCGGTTTTTTTCTTGCACCTGGCTGTCGGTAGTTATATATTCGAAACAGATTGGCGAAACGAGCGTTCAATCTGTTAACGGAAGGAAGGAGTATGAGAGGTCTCTTCATCACTTTGGAGGGCATCGATGGATGCGGCAAGACGACCCAGGCTGAGCGCTTGGCGGCGTACCTTTCGGCCCAGGGCCGGCAGGTGGTGCTGACTCGGGAGCCTGGAGGGACGGTGGTTTCCGAAAAGATCAGAACCCTCCTTTTGGACAGGGCCAATTGCCACATGCTCTGGCTGACGGAGATGTTCCTCTACATGGCCAGTCGCGCTCAACTGACTGAAGAGCTCATCCGGCCGGCCCTGAAGCAGGGTAAAGTGGTCATCTCCGACCGCTTCATGGATGCCACCCTGGCCTACCAAGGATACGGTCGGGGCCTGGACAGAGAGCTGATCCGCAAATTGAACGCCATTGCCACATCACATCTGGCGCCCGATGTGACCATTCTCGTGGACCTTGCTCCCGAGATCTGTGGGGAGCGGATGGCCGCCATGCAGAAGACGGTCGACCGGTTGGAAGGGAGCCAGGAAGAGTTCCACCGCAGGGTCAGAGAAGGTTATTTGGAGATGGCCAGACAGGAGCCGGGTCGATTCCGGGTGATCGACGGAACCAAACCCATCGATGAACTCGAGCAGCAGATTCGAAAGTTCGTCCACTCACTACTGCAATGATTATTATTAGGGGAGGATACCAATGATGCGAGACAATCGGTTGAAACGACTTGCAGCCCTGTCCCTGATCGTCCTCTTTGTGGGAGTAACCTTTAGCTCCCTGTTGGCCGATAAGGAGGAGATCTACCGCAGCATCCGCAAGAATTTTACCCTCTTTAATCGGATCTATGAGGCGGTCAGTACCAGGTACGTGGAAGAGGTGAGCATCGATGAGCTCATGCAGGCCAGCATCAAGGGTATGCTGACCACCCTCGACCCGTACACCCAGTACATGAAGAAGAGGCATTACGACGAGCTCAAGATCGGCACAAAGGGCAAGTTTGAAGGGCTGGGGATCAACATCGGCATCCGCAGTGGTGTGCTGACGGTCATCTCTCCCATCGAAGGCACACCGGCACACCGGATCGGCATTCAGGCCGGAGATAAGATCGTCAAGATCGAGGGAGAGTCCACAAAAGGGTTTACAACAGCCAAAGCTGCCTCCATTCTGCGCGGCCCCAAAGGGACTCAGGTGACCATCACCATCGAGCGGGAGGGGGTGCTCGAACCCATCGATTACACCATCACCAGGGATCTCATCGAGGTCAAGAGCGTCTCCTACGCCGGAGTGTTGGGCGACAGCATCGGGTACATCCGGCTGAGGAAATTCTCCAAACGATCGGGGCAAGAAGTGAAGAAGGCCCTTGAAAAAGTTTTGGAGCAAGGTGTCAAAGGGTTGATCTTCGATCTGAGGATGAACTCCGGGGGACTGCTCAGTCAAGCCGTCGATGTCACCGACAAGTTTCTGCCAAAGGGCAAGCTGATCGTTTCCACAAAGGGGAGGGGTGGGGCAAATGAGGTGGCGTTTTTAGCCCAGGAGGACCCTGTTTACGGCCACAAGCCCCTGGTTGTCCTCGTGGACAAGGGCAGCGCCAGTGCTTCCGAGATCTTCGCCGGGGCCATCCAGGACTGGGACCGGGGCCTCATCGTCGGCACCCTCACCTTCGGCAAGGGGTTGGTCCAATCGATTCTACCCCTCGGATCAGAAGAGGCCCTCAAGATTACTACCGCCAAATATTACACGCCCAGCGGACGCTGCATCCAGAAGGACGATGCAGATGAGAAAGAGGCTGAAAAAGAGCAGTTTCATACGGAGAGTGGGCGTGTGGTCTATGCCGGTGGGGGGATCACACCGGATATCGAGGTCGAAGCTCCTAAGCTGATCCGTCTCGAATCTGATCTTCTGCGCAAGGGGATGTTCCTGGCCTTTGCAGCCCACTACACGGCCGCCCACCCCGATCTGAGTCCAGATTTTGAAGTGACCGATGAGATGCTGACCGAATTTAAGGGTTTCGTTGAGGAGAAGGGCTTGAGCTACGAAGCCGCCGGGCTGTCAGAGGTGGAGAATCTCCGCAAGATCTCTCAGAGAGAACATTATAGCCCGGCAGTCGATGGACTTCTGGACGACCTTGAAAGACAGATCGAGGCGGAAAAGGAGCGGGGCTTCGACCGCAGCAGAGAATTTATCAAGTGGCGGCTGAGAGCCCAGATCGCCCTGGATTTATGGGGGGCGGAGAAGGAGACGGAGATAAGACTTCGCCACGACCCACAGGTAGCAGCGGCCATCGAGCTTCTCAACCATCTCGACCTCTACTACAATAACTTGGCTGCAGCGAATGAGGAGGATTAGGCCGTAGACCTGAGATATCCGGGGCAGAGACCGTCTCAAGAGGAGAGCTCATTCCCCAGAGGGGGCTGAGGCAGGCGTACCGAAATAGGTGCGCCTTTCTTGATCTCATATAAGTAAAAGTTTCAGGTCCCGTTTGAGAGAGAAGGGAAAAAGTGACAGGTACACCCTCACGCCCTGCCTGGGTGGAAGTCGATCTGAAGGCAATCGCGGAAAATCTGGCCGCCCTTCGCCAGAAGCTAGGCCCGAGGAAGATCTTGGGCACGATTAAGGCCAACGCATACGGCCACGGAATGGTCGAGGTGGCCAGGGTGCTGGAAAGGGCCGGGGTTGACATGCTGGGCGTGTCCATCCTGGACGAGGCGATGGATCTGCGCCGAGCTCAGATTGCGACTCCTATCTTGATTATGGGCACCATTTTACCCGAGGAGGCGGAGCGGGCGGTGGAACTGAAGGTAACTGTGACCCTCTGTTCTCTGGAGGTTGCGCAGGCCTTGGCCCAGGCCGGGAAGAGGTTTGGCCGTACGATCAAAGCCCATGTGAAGATCGATACCGGTATGGGCCGATTCGGAGCCCTGAGGGACGATGTGATCGGATATGTTACCCAATTGAAATCTATGGAATTTATCGAACTGGAGGGGATCTATACCCATTTCCCTGTTGCCGATGAGCAGGGGGATGAATTCACTCTGGGGCAGATTCGTCAGTTCAACGCCATCATCAGCGAATTGGAGGGGAGAGGCGTTTACATCCCTCTACAGCACGCTGCCAACAGCGCCGCCATTCTGAACTACCCCCAGTCTTATTTCAACCTGGTGCGCCCCGGGATCACCCTGTACGGCCTCTACCCCTCGGAAAGGGTAAACAGGAACCTCCCGCTGAAACCGGCCTTAAGCTGGAAGGCCAGGATCCTAACTCTGAAACAGGTTCCCAGGGATTGGAGCATCAGTTATGGGCGGACATACGTGACCCCAGGGGAGAGGACGATCGCCATCATCCCCGTGGGGTACGCCGACGGTTTCAACCGTCACCTCTCCAACCGGGGGCAGGTGCTTGTCCGCGGCCGGAGGGCGCCGGCGGTCGGGGCCGTCTGTATGGACCAGTTCATGGTCGATGTGACCGATATCCCCGGAGTAGCCATAGGTGATGAGGTGGTTCTTATCGGTAAACAGGGCGACGATGAGATCACCGCCGATGAGGTCGCTCACCGACTTGATACCATCAACTACGAGGTCATCTGCTCCATCGCCAGCCGGGTCCCCAGGTCGTATAAAAGATAAACGTCCGACACGTATGCTCTGCCCAAAAATATTTACGGATCGGGTATGCCAACGAGGGAAGAAAATGCGCCCACGAGGGGCTACACTACTATGGAACGAATTATGCAGGAGAATGTAGTGTAGCCCGTAGATGGAGTGCGTCGGATCGAACT
Organism: bacterium; assembly: GCA_046760705.1. Classification (GTDB taxonomy): domain Bacteria; phylum JBHIER01; genus JBHIER01. The sequence goes on along the minus strand of JBHIER010000004.1, from coordinate 1,669 downwards.
AACATTAACGATGTCATCGGAACTATGAATGTTATCTTGGACGTGGGCAGGTGCCCTCCTGTGAGGAGGTGATTGAGATGTCAAAAAGATCATCCTTTGCTCTCCCAGTGATCCTCGTCATCTTCCTTGTGGGTTCTCTCTTCCTTTCGTGTGTTGTGAAGAAAGAGCCGGAAGAGTTGACTTTGGAGAAGGTGCACGATTTTCTCAAAACCAGAGAATTTGTCGATCTCACCCATACTTTTGATCCAGCCATCCCTCACTGGCCCGGTTTTCCTTCGTCTAAACGGGATACTCTTTATTGGTACGAAGAAGGCGTGGGCACCGAGGGATCGGGTTTCTTCGCCGAGTACTTCTCCCATGTGGGCCAATGGGGGACCCACTGCGATCCTCCAAATCATTTTATTAAGGGTAAAAGAAGTATTGATGAGATATCGCTCAAGGAGATGATCCTGCCCCTTGTTGTCATCGATGTCCATAAAGAGGCCGACGAAAATCGAGACTTCGTCCTCACTGCCTGGCACATCAAGGCCTGGGAGGAAAGAAACGGGCCCATCCCGAAGGGTGCCTTTGTGGCTATGCGCACCGATTGGTCAAAGAGATGGCCGGACCCAGAACTCATGGCCAATAAAGATGCCGATGGCATCGCCCATTATCCAGGTTGGAGCCTCGATGGACTCAAGTATCTGTATGAAGTGAGAAAGATCACCGCCTCGGGACATGAGACGACCGACACAGACCCAGGAGTGAGTACCTCTGCGGGCAACTATGAGTGCGAGACCTACATACTCAGTCAGGATCACTATCAGATTGAACTTTTGACCAATCTGGACAAGGTCCCTGAGAGAGGGGCTTTAGCGGTGGTGACTTTTCCTAAACCGCAAGGGGGTTCTGGGTTTCCGGCCCGTGTCTTCGCCATACTGCCCTAATGGGATTCACAAAGGGCTATGGCTCACAACTATAGTTACGTCTTTTGTTGGCTGTCATTGTGAGTTTTGATGACTGAAGTCATTTCCTTAGAAATAACAGCTAAGACCCGTGCCTGTCATTGCGAGCGATAGCGAAGCAATCACGTTCGGGGTCGCAACGAAAACTCCAGGCACGGCTTGCCGCCGTAGATCATACACTTGTGAGAATGTATACTATGGTGACCGAGGAGATTTATAATTTCAAAAGACTCCATCGTCTCAAAAACACCTTAGAATCTATGGATTCTCAAGGTCCTCCCGCCATTAGCCTGATATCTAAGGCGAAAGATGGTATGGAAAAACACTCCGGGAAGTTGGGGGTCTTCCCTTCCTCCTTTAATCCCCTCACCCTATCGCACGTTGAGCTTATCGAAAGGGCCGCATCTCAGTTTGATCTGGATGAGGTGCTCCTCCTCTTGGATAAAAAGACCTTGGACAAGGAAATTTGTGAGGCTTATCTGGAGGATCGGCTGTTGATGGTTCTCATTTACTCCCAGAAGAGACCGAAGGTCTCCGTAGGACTGTCCAGCCACGGCCTCTTTGTTGATAAGATAGTCGCGCTTCGAAAACTCTATCCGCAAGGGACAAAGAAGATATTCTTCATCGTCGGTTTCGATACCATCATCCGCGTCTTGGACAAAAAGTACTACGATGACAGAGAAAAGGCTCTTGAGCGACTTTTCGGCAGTTGCTCCTTCTTGGCC
>JBHIER010000003.1:0-25489 GCA_046760705.1 bacterium | reverse complement strand
AAGAGGTAACGGCGGAGTCTTTTCTGAGGGTAGGTTTATCGTTTTGGCTGAGTGAATCGACCTACGGGCGTGTAGCCATCTGTTGCAGATGGCCTATTGTGAACTGGGGCCGAGATCCCTTCTCGGCCCCTGCTTCTGTTCAATAACTTTTGTGTAACTCTTCACCCTATTCCTTGTTGAATGGGGAGATTCCGGCATTGTGCTCCGCTTTTGCCGGAATGAGAGCGCATAGCTGAATAGGTACATTTTTGTAATCAGAAAAGTGGTAGGAGATGAGGAGTCTGACCCCTCTTCAAGGGCTCATTCGAAGTCGGAGGAGCGTTCGGACCTATTTGGACAGACCGGTGGAGCGGGAAAAGATTCTGACCTGCATCGAAGCGGCGCGCCTGGCTCCCTCGGCCGAAAACGTGCAGCCGTGGCGGTTCATTGTGGTCGACGACCCTGAGCTGAAGGAGGGATTTGGCAAAGCCGCTTTCTCAGGGATATATTCCCCCTCACGATTCGCTTCCAAGGCCCCGGTGATTATTGTGGTTCTGGCCAGAAAGGACATCCTTGCTAACGTAATCGGCAAGCAGATTCAGGGGACCGCCTGGCATCTCATTGACATTGGGATTGCTGGTGAGCATATGGTTCTGCAGGCCCAGGAACTGGGGCTCGGCACCTGCTGGATCGGATGGTTCAACGCCAAAAAGGTGCGTACATTCCTGCACATCCCACCCAGATATAAGGTCGTCGTCCTCATCACCATGGGCTACTATGCGGAACGATCGCTTCCTGCCCAAAAACGGAAACCCCTCGAGAAGATCGTCTCGTTCAACTGCTTCAAGAGAGAAGGAGAAGCATAATAAGCACGTTCGTTCACTTCGGCCACTCAGTTCCAATCTCGAAATGTTGCTGCCCTTTTGGGAAGGCGATCCTTTCACCCAAACAGTCTGAGCATTTCTGTAAAAAGGAGACTCTTTTTCTCTTGCCTTCATTTCTAAAATGGCTTATACTTAACCAGATAATTTTGAACGGTTGCTACTCCGCAGAGATAGAGTGGAGGGGGATGGGGCATTAGATGTTTCGCCGACGAAAATTTGAGGTTTCGGTTCACGGTCTCTTTCCCAGGGATAAGGTGATCGTGCACGACTCAGATGAGCGCATGATGATGACTCCTAAACTGAGAGACTTCATTGAGGAGGTCTGGCAAGAGAGACAGGCGCGTATGGTGAAGAGAGGCGGTCTCATCTTTCCCGGGGACCTTTGTCGGCTCATCCGTTATGAGGTGAGCGAGGATGGGCTCCATCTGTTTCTCGGCCGGACCCATTTCAAGGAGCTTCTGGGGACAAATTTGACCCTTCCCATCATTCACAGACTCTTGGGCGAGGAGTACATGTCCAACGGCCTTGGGGTCCGGGCCGTCATTCGCACAGCCGACGAAAAGATCATCATCGGCCAGCGGAGTGAGAAGGTGGTGGAGGCTGCTGGCTATTATCACCTGTGCGGCGGGTACGTGGAGCCTTCAAAACATGCGAAGGGAAGGAGACCTGACCCGTACCTGGCCATGGAATCTTATATGGAGGAAGAGCTGGGTGTTCCAAGAGATGCGATGAGAGATCTGGTCTGTTTGGGACTTACCACCGACATCGAAACCTTAAAACCGGAGCTTATGTTCGAGGCCGATACCGATCTCCCCTTCCGGCGGGTGCTCCACAACATGGCCAGAGCGGCCCGGAATTCGGCCCATTCGGAATTGTTTGGGATCATGGCCCTGAAGGCCTCACTGCGTGGTTTTCTGGCCGCCAACTCACGGAAAATTGCGCCCACAGGCCAAGCCTGTCTGTGGGTCTATGGGATCGAAAGGGGATATTGGCCTGAGGTGAAAAGGGGCATCTTGGAGAGATATGTGGAGAAGCGGCGGCGAAGGAAAGCAGATGAGAGCACCGTCAGATCTTAGAAATATCCTTCGCCGTATCGACGGACGGGGATATAAAGCGTATAAAGATGTTCAGGGAATTTACGATTTTGGGGAGTTCGTCCTATTCATTGACCACGTGCAGGGCGATCCTTTTGCCACTCCCAGTCGGGTGCGGGTGCGGGTCCCGCAACGGGTAGCCCGATATCCCCAGGACACCTACTCGAACAAAAGCAGGAGAGTGGGCCTGTGCGATTTTTTGACCAGAGCCTTCGGTCGGAGCATGAGAAAGACCGTCAAAGGGCTTCGAGGGACGGGTAAGAGCGGGTTGATTGAGATAGACACCCCGGGGCAGGAGATTTTGGAGCGTACTTCAGTGCTCATAAACGATGACTGGGTAGAAGCCCGGTTTGTGATGGGGCTGCCTGCGGCCGGCCGTCGGGTTCTGGCTAAAGAGGCAGAGGCCATGTTCTTCGATGAGGTGCCCTCCATTATTGCGGCCTCGTTAAGATTTGAGAACAACGACCGGAGATCGTTATACCATCACATAGAGGTCGGCGAAGATCAGGACTGGCTTCGGGCACAATTGGAGAGGCTGGGGTTGGTGGCTTTTGTCGCCAACGGGAGCGTGCTGCCCCGGGCCAGCGGCGTTGATGACCGACCCCTCACCAGGGGCCGGGTCGTCGCCTTCCAGTCGCCCCCCTCCCTGGAGGTGACGGTGGAGCTTCCCAACACCGGCCTCAAGAAGGGTATGGGTATCCCCACAGGAGTGACCCTCATCGTCGGCGGTGGCTATCACGGGAAATCGACCCTTCTCGATGCCTTAGAACGGGGCGTGTACAATCACATTGCCGGCGACGGCCGCGAGTACACGGTGACCCGCAGTGATGCGGTGAAGATCAGAGCCGAAGACGGCCGCAGGATTGAAGGGGTGGACATCAGCCCCTTTATTAGCAACCTTCCCTTTGAACACCAGACGACCGCCTTCTCTACCGACGATGCCAGCGGCTCCACCTCCCAGGCGGCAAACATCATCGAGGCCCTCGAGGTCGGAGCGAAAGTGCTCCTCATGGATGAGGACACATCGGCCACAAACTTTATGATCCGAGATCACCGCATGCAGGAACTGGTGGCCAAAGAGAAAGAGCCCATCACCCCCTTTATTGATAAAGTCCGGCTTCTCTTTCGAGAGCAAGGGATCTCTACCGTTCTCGTCATCGGGGGATCAGGAGACTACTTCGATGTGGCCGACACAGTGATCGCCATGGACACATACCTGCCCGAGGATGTCACCAGCCAGGCCAGAGAGATCGCTCGAAGATACAGAGCCGAGCGAAGAGACGAGGGTGGTCGAACCTTCGGCCAGCCCACACCCCGCATCCCTATTGCCGGTAGTTTCGATCCAAGCCGGGGCAGAAGAGAGGTCAAGGTGGATGCGAAGGGGCTTCGCACTCTGCTCTTCGGGCGGCACACCGTCGATCTCTCTGCTGTTGAACAGCTCGTGGATCGGAGTCAGACGCGAGCCATAGGGGATTCACTCTTGAAGGCGAGCAGAGAATACATGAAGTGCAATCGGAGCCTCAACGAGATCCTCGATCTGCTCATGGGCGAGATCGAGACCCGCGGCCTGGATTCTCTCAACTCCAGGCCGGTGGGCAACTACGCTCTGCCCAGACGCTTCGAGATCGCTGCTGCCATCAACCGCTTGAGAACACTGAAAGTGACCCAGACGAGAGACCGTTGCTGAAGGAGGAAGCGGGGACTCAGATTGACAGACACCTTTTACAAGGAGAAGGAGGTGAGTGAAATGATCATCGACAAAAGATGGCTCTTCGGATGTACCTTCGTCGCCGTCTGCCTGTTGGCCACACCACTTTTCGCTCAAAAGAAAAAGGAAGGGATCCAGGTGGGCCAGAGCGCCATCTGTACGGATGTGCAGGATCGAGAGCCCATCGGTGCTGACACCACCTTCAGCGCCGCAGCGGGTTCGCTCTATTGCTTCACCCGGATTGAAGGGGCCACCGATACCACCAGCGTAACCCACGTCTGGTATTACGGTGAGAAGAAGATGGCCGAAGTGAAGCTGGCAGTGAAGTCTCCCAGATGGCGGACCTGGAGTTGCAAAAAAATTCTGCCAGAATGGACCGGCAAGTGGAACGTCGTCATCCTTTCAGAGGCCGGCGATCCTCTGGCCCAAATACCGTTCCTTGTTGAGAAACGCGAGTCCGAATAGGCTTTATATAAGCGCTGACAGAACTTGCCTCCGATTGAGATCCGATATGAAGGATATCAGCCGGTGAGGCTACAAATGTGCTTTTCTCAGGGGGTGGGATCATGCGCACCAGAGCTGAGCGGGGGCGTATTGCTGTTCTTTTTCTCATTGGATACTCGCTCCTCTTCATCGGATGCGGTGAAAAGGAGTGCGTAGCCCCTGAGACCATAGGGGCTATTGCCGGAATGGTCTATCCTGCCGACAGTGGGGCAAGGGTGGCGGCCAAACAAGGTATCGAAATCGGATACGACGTCATTGATACCACTGGCTATTACAGGATTGAGAGTTTACCTGTCGGTGTTTATATTCTGGAAGTGACTGCACATGGATATGCCACATACGTTGAAGGCGACATAACTGTTTATGGTGGGGGAACGACAGCAGTAGACAATATTACCTTATCCGCAGTGCCAGGACTTGTGAGTAGCACCTATCCCAATGATGGTGAAAGAGACGTTGCTCCGCTGACGTCTGTTCGCATCTCCTTCACTGCCGATATGGACGAGACAAGTGTGGAAAATGTTTTCTCTCTTCAACCCCCAGTCGAAGGTTCCTTGCACTGGAAGGGCTCAAACTCTCTCACTTTTGAGCCAGAGGATTGTTTGGCCCCCAGCACAGTGTACACCGTCACCCTGGGATCTGGTGCCAGGAGCATTGAGGGCGATAGCCTCTCTTTTCCACTGACTTTCTCCTTTACTACGGCGCCCTTAGGGGTCGAGTCTGCTTATCCGTCCGACGGGGCGAGCTCAGTTCGACTCAGCTACAGAATTCGCATTACGTTTAATACCTACATGGATAAAAGCTCCGTCGAAAACGGGTTTTCGATCTCGCCTCCGATAGCAGGGGAATTTGAATGGGAGAGTGAATATGAAAAGTACAGACGTTTCTACTTTGAACCTGATTACAATTTGGCGGCCAGCACGGAACATACTGTTTCCATCGGAACTGAGGCCCAGGACATTTTTGGCAACCTTTTTGAGCCTTACTCCTTCTCCTTTACTACAGGCCCCATTGAGATCGATCATACAGACCCCAGGGATGGGGAGTTTTACGTGAGCACCAAAATTCAGTCGATCCGCATCTATTTTAACACCTTTATGGATCAATCCTCTATCAGGGATGCCTTTTCCATCGATCCCTCTTTGCTCGGAACGTTTCAATGGTACGGTTTTGAAAGGTTTTATTTCAACCTCGGTACCAGGCTTTTTGCCAGCACAACTTACACGGTGACACTCAGCACCGACGCCAAAGACATGAATGGCGGTCAATTAACAGAGCCGTATGTGTTCTCCTTCACCACCGAACCGGTCAAGGTGACTTCTGTAAGCCCGGCCAATGGCGCTACGTATGTGAGTACATGGGCATCTATCTATATCAGATTCAACACCAATATGGACCAAAACTCCGTGGAGGAGGCCTTTTCCATTTCTCCTTCAGTGTCAGGATTTTTTCGCTGGTCAAATTACGAGGAGGTCAGCTTCAATCCAGATTCAAGTTTGGCCTCTTTAACGATCTACTCGGTGACCGTAGATACGACTGCCCGAGACTTGGGCGGTAGCCATCTGCCTGAACCTTACAGCTTCTCTTTTGAGACAATGCCGTAAGCTTCCGCTGCACAGAGTGTTTTGGCAGGTGAAAGCGTACGTCTGAAAACAGAATGGGACAGACTTTGGGACAGAAAATTTTTCGGGGTTTGAAAAATGGGTCGGGAGAGGTACGCCTTTTTTGTAAGTATCTTGTCAGCTCTGGGCTTTCTATTTTTAGCAGACAGCTTGTCTTCTCAACCGTGGTACAAGATCTCTCTTGAAGAAGAGGGGATTTACAAGATCGATTCCGACGATCTGTCAGAAGCGGGAGTCAATGTCGGTGCTGTTGACCCGAGTCGGGACTTAGATGAGGAACGTCCGGCCTTTCGGGAGATCCCAATCTACGCGTCAGGAGGAGATGATGGGACATTCGAGTCAGAAGATTTCATTCTCTTTTATGGCTCAGCATTGTCGGATTGGGATTATGATCAGGAGACAAATGGATACACACATTATTTGAACCATTACACCAATACCAATGTCTATGGCTCACCGTCAATGGCCTTGACATTGGCCAAAGGATGAGGCTCATCGATGGCGACCTCGTGGATCCCCATCACATTCGGGTTTCGGCTTTCAGGACCAGGACTCATCAGGAGAGGGAGTGTACTAATCCTAATCAGTCCGGGTTAGAATGGTATTGGCGCACGCTCGAAGGGGAGACAGTGGGTTTTGATGTGGATCTGTCAGGAGCGATTTCTGATTCTGCAGCCACAATAAAGATGCAAGTTAAAGGAAAAACGAGAGGAGAACATTTTCGATTGGTTTGAGATTGAATATTGGCGTCGTTTCGAAACGAAAGATAATGAGCTCAAATTCTTTCCTTCTCAAAATGAAGGTGTGGTAGAGTATCGACTCACATCCGTCTTCCGGCTCAATCGAGTCAAGAGGTTCAAGCGGCTATCGACAAAATTATTGCTTACGACTTCTCACCATAATTTGGGCCCTGGCGGAACACCGCACTCTTCCTGGCTGATGATGAATACAGTGGCGGTGCCGGCGAACACAGTTGGGAGATTGTCTTCATTACAGATTCGGAAAAATTGGCCGAAGATTATTCCCTTGGCGTTTGCAGAACATGGGAAAGCCTTTTCTTCTCTTTGCAGCTTCGTGCGATGTGGGAAAGTTTGATATTCCGCGCAAGCAATGTCAGGCGGAGGAACTTCTTCTCTTGAAGTATAAGAAGAAGAGATAAATAAGTGAGGTATTCTGGGCAATGAAAAAGCCAACCAAAAAGGAAGGTTATTCGAGCCTTATCGCTGACCTTGCATCCCTCATTGAGCAGGGGCGCAGAGCAGCGGTACGGTACGTGAATACTGCTCTTGTAGCCACTTACTGGTTCATTTGCAGGAGAATTGTGGAGTATGAACAGAAAGGGAAAGAGCGAGCGGAGTATGGGGAAGAATTACTCTTTCGACTTGCTGGTGATTTACCATCCCGCTTTGGAAAGGGCTTTTCGAAGAGCAATTTGTTCATGATGCGAGCTTTTTATCTAGCGTATCCTGAAAAACAGATTTTCCAGACAGTGTCTGGAAAATTGCCCGCCATAGATGTAGAGGGTGAAATTCAAAAAATTCAGCCAATGTCTGGATTTTTCGGAACACTGATACAGAAATTTCCGCTCTCCTGGTCCCACTATTGCTTACTTATGCGATTTGATGAACCCTTTAAGCGTGAATTCTACGAAGCAGAGTGCATTCGTGGCAACTGGTCAGTAAGACAACTGGACAGGCAAATTCAAACAATGCTTTATGAACGAACTGCTTTCTCCAAACGCAAACTGGCTGTCATTGCCAAAGCCCACAAGCAACCTATCACTCTCAAACCCGAAGATGAAATAAAAGACCCTTATGTCATGGAATTTCTTGGATTAAAGGACGAATATTCAGAATCACAGCTTGAGGAGGCTTTAATTAAACATCTGGAACATTTCCTTCTTGAGTTGGGAATTGGCTTTACTTTTGTTGCCCGACAGAAGAGGATCACCCTTGAGGGAAGTCATTATCGCCTTGACCTTCTCCTCTACCACCGAATCTTAAGATGTCTCGTAGGAATAGATCTGAAGATTGGTGAGTTCACCCATGCTGATGCAGGTCAGATGAACCTCTACCTGAATTATCTGAAGGACAAAGAGAAACTTCCCGAAGAAAATGAGCCGGTGGGTATCATTCTCTGCTCTGACAAAAAGAAGACCGTTGTTGAATATGCCCTGGGTGGAATGAGTAATAGAATATTTGCTTCAAAGTATAGGTTCCAATTGCCTGATCCTGAAATATTGATAAGTGAGATAGAGCATGAAAAACAAAGGCTACTGGAAATGAAGATCATTGAAAGGGAAAAGAAGATGGATAATCATGTTTGAGGGTTATTCTCAAATTCCTCAGGGGTAACAGGATTTCGGCGTGATTGGTGGAACACCGAAATCCACCATAGGGCCGAGAGCCCATGGGTAACGTTGTGAGCTCAATTCGATAATACTCATCGACGAGAGTATGTGTGACATTTCACGCTGAAAGGCATGGTCAAAATAGGGTCATGAAGAGGATTTCATTTGCTATCCTAATTATACAAATCTTTGTCTTTGACACCTATGCGGGGCTCTCACTAAATACCACCCCAGTTCTTCCCAACGGGGAGCTGCATCCCAGTCTCTATTTCACAGCCGAAGAGATTCCCAACCTCAGGGGAAGAGTAGACACAGTTCCTTACTCCGACTGGTGGACGGAGGTGGACTCGAAATCCAATTCCTATATCGGTCAGGATCTCTCATCACCGAACCTGTCCGAAGAGGATCGGAGCAAAGGGGCCAAGGCCTGTGCTTTTTACTACATTATTACCGGGGATGATCAGTACGCCGATAAGGCCAAGGAGGCCCTTCTGGCCATGTGGTCTAACCCCGGATCGGACAGCCGAAGGATGTTGGAGGCCTCCTATCACCTGCAGAGTTACTGTGAGGCCTACGACTGGATTCAGCCGACCTTGGATTTGTCCGACGATCTCCTCGTGCGTGGGAAATTGGCCTCCGAGGCCGAGCGGTTTTACAACGATCCCGTCATGTGGTCTCCCTTCGGCTACGCCAACAATTGGGGGGTGAAGGCTGCCTCTGCTCTGGGGACTGTGGCCCTGACTATCTCCGATTACGCTTCTGCAGCCCACTCACCTGCCCAGTGGCTGAGCCGAGCTCTGAACCGGATCAATTCACTCTTGGCTGTGCTGACCACCGCCGATGGCCTCTGGGTCGAGGGTTCTCACTATCTTGTATACACCTGCGGCAACCTGATCCCATTTCTGTGGCACTACAAGAATGTCTCCGATGTCGACCTCTTCGACGATCTTCATCCCCTCTTCGATTTCGTCATAAAGGTGCGCTACCCGGATGGTCGGCTGCCGAACCTTGAGGACGCATACTCCAATATCTTCCCTCACTCTATGGTGGCTCCGGCCTATCGAGAGGGGGATGCCTCTGCTCACATGTGGGCCTTTGAGGGGAGTCCCGGCTTCGACCAGGTCTGGTGGACGCAGGACGTCAAAGAGGCTGATCTCATCATTATTCACGACGGTTCCATCCCGGCTTTTCCTCCGGCCGACGGGCCGACGGTCTTTTTGACAGAGGGGCGCGTGGCCGTGCTCCGATCCAGTTGGGACGATGATGGGCTCTATCTCTATCTGAACGGAGCGCCTGACTACTACAACCTTCTTGCCGGAGGCGTCCACACCCATCCGGACCCCTTAGAGTTTATTCTCTACGCCCACAAGATCCTTCTGGCCAACGACGCCGGCTACGGGCCGGAAGGCTTCGGCGACGATAACCGATCCTGGTACACCAGCCCTGAGGCTCATAACATTGTTCTCGTCAACGGAACAGCCCCACAGAATGCACCCATCATCATGAAAAACTGGATCGGTTCCGAACACTTGGCCTTTGTCGAGATGGTGGCCAGCTACGGCGGCGCTACGGTCTCGAGAAGCGCAGCCCTCATCGGCGATGAATACGCAATTGTTGCCGATTATATCAATGCCGATGCGGAGAAAAGTTACGACTTCATCCTGCACGCCCGGGGGGAGATGACCTGGGAGGATCGCCGAGTCCTGTGGTCTGTGACGAATGAGGATTCAGTAGAGATAGACCTTCTGAGCTATCTCTTTCCAAGTACGACCACCATCGAACTTCACTCTGGCCTCGCCTCCTTTGCCTGGGGCCAAGAGGAGACAGACCAGTACCTCATATCTCATACAGAGGGAAGGGAGGCCCATTACTTGACCATTCTCTTTCCCAAGTTGGCCTTTGACCCTCCTCCTGCGGTGCACGAGTTGCCTGGAGGTGGGCACATCGGGGTCCGGATAGACAATGACCTCATCATCACCCAGGGCGACACACTTCTGCTCTCCTCCGAAGGTCTTGAGTCCGACGCCCGGTTCACTCTTTTGAGAGGAACGGATGGGCTTGGGGAAACGTGGTTGATCGAAGATGGGACGATATTGCGTTGGGAGGCCGCGCTGCTGGTGCGTTCGACCGCCAGAATATCCCTCGCCGCGGGCCCCCCCACGGAGTATCAATTGAGCCTCGTCATCGCCCCCAATGGGCTGAGGTATGACCTCTATCTGGCCCTTGCCGACAGCCTGTGGGCGACTGCAGCCACAATTGATGGCACAGATCTCCCCTGCCGTCGCCAAGCCGACGGGGTCTCTCTTCAGATCAACGGTGGAGGGAGCTTGATCATTGACCTCGGCTCGGCCCTCAGAGGCGATGTCGTCCCCGACGGAGTGGTCAATGTCCTGGACCTGGTTCGGACGGTCAACCTCATTCTCGGTACAGGCCCTGAGCCCACGAGACACGAACAGTGGGCCGCTGACACCAATACCGACGGGGAGATCGACCTTGTAGATCTGTTCGACATCGTCTTCATCATCCTCTCAGTTCCGTAGAACGTGCCAAAACCTTCGAGACAGGGGAATAAACCCATTCGGCCACAGAGTGAAAGAAATTGATGACAGAAACACATGCAGATGCAAATTATGTCAGGGCGATCATTCTGGACCTAGACGGGGTGATCATCGATTCGGAGCCGCTCCACATGGAGAGCGAAAAACGCCTCTTCTCCGAGTGCAGGGTAACCGTTGACTCTGAGGATTGGCCTCGGTTGAAGGGGCTGACACCCCGGGCCGTATTCGAGTTCCTCCGGTCAAAATACAACCTCAGGGAGGAGATCGACGTCTTCCTCGAAAAGAAGGACAGGTTCCTGGCTGAGGCTTATGAGAAGGGGCTTTCGCTCTTCCCTGACTTTCTTCCCTTCGTCCAGCGATTTCAGAGGGGATTCGTCTTTGCCCTAACCACCTCCACGAGCCAAGCGCTGACAGAATGGGTCTTGACCAGATTGCGATTGGAAGATATATTTCAGGTGGTGGTAACGGCCGATGATGTCCTCAATGGGAAACCCCATCCCGAGCCGTACGTCAAAACGATCGAGGCGTTGCGATTGAAGCCATCGGAGTGTATCGTCATTGAGGATTCGGTCAACGGAGTTCGGGCGGCCAAAGGGGCCGGAGCAAAATGCATTGCCGTGGCCACTTCGTTCGAAAGGGAGGAGTTAGAAGAGGCTGATGTGGTTGTGGGTCAGTTGAGTGAGATCACCATGGAGACACTGGCTCGGATTTAGCTACAGATTCCTCTGATTTTTTGCGAATTTATCCTCAAGAAACAAAAAGCCCTCCCGAATAAATCAGGAGGGCTTAAGTAGTTGATGAAGCGCATAAGCCTCTATAAGAGTCAGGGTGGCTCTGCAAGTTTTGTGTGCTCTCGCCAGTCAGTCTTTGTCAATCACTCCTATTTTTACCTCAACGATGCTGACTTTGGGCCGGCTTTCATCAAAATGTGCAGTTGTGTCCCCTTTCCCATTGAGGTCTATTTGAACGGGCACGAATGGGTGAAAGGGCAGTTGGAAAAGCGGGGGATTGGATTTGACCCTCCTGTAGTTCTCCACTCATGTGCTGACTTCCGATTCCAACCTCCGGGGAATGTGCAATGAGACAGTCTTGCCCTTCTGCTTGCCTGTAATATACATGCCCGGATGCGTTGGCCCTTCACCCCAACAGTTCGCTATCCCACAGGTCCGCGCCCGGAGATACCAAAGTCCCCTCAATCCATGGGCCCACCTTCCTCGGCTCTTCAAAAAAACTTGCCAAAGGACATCGAATATACTAAATTAAATCCGTCAATTTTGCAGTTGATCTCGAGGCTGCAGATCAAAAATTACGGTGGTGGTCTTTGGGGGAGGTTTTGCTTTTTTTGTCGCCATGGTCTGGTCATCATCGACTCCGAACCGGTCGATCCAGCTCCGCCACTTTTTCCGTGGCTTGGGCTCCGGTCCGAGATTTTCAAGAGACCATAGACCGTTTATCGACGTACCATTCAATATTGGAAAGAGTGGGTCATGAGGAAAATTGTTTTGACAACCGTAACACGTATGATTGGCCTTACCCTTGGCCTTTCGGCTCAGGAGGAGCAAGAATCTGGCTCAGCCCTGAGAAAGGGTCAAAGAACGACGGGTCCAACAACTACGGGGTTGGCCTCGACAGAGAGGATGGAACTGTTCCGGAGTTGTTCCTCTGTGATGAGGACGGAGTGGGCCCACAAGAGTAGAAAAGGTCTGAGCGATGTCGGACATAAGAGTCTATAGGCATATCGAGGTCAAAGAACCGGTTATGATTGCTGGCTGGCCCGGAATGGGTAACGTTGCCCTGGGGGCAGTCAACTACCTGAGGCGAAGGCTGGAGACAGTGCTCTTTGCCGAGATAGAGCCGAGCCAATTTTTCACTCCGGATGGAATCATCATCGAGGATGGTTTGGCCAAACTGCCGCAACTGCCCCGGACTCTCTTTTACTGTTCCCATAAGCCGTCGGTAATCATCTTTGAGAGCGATGCCCAGCTAAGCGGCCCGGACGGGCTCCATCTCATGAACCTCGTTTTGGATTTCGCCCAGGAGTTCAAGGTTTGGAGGATCTATACTGGGGCTGCTTTTCCTATGCCTATGAGCCACAAGGAGCGCCCCCTCGTGTACGGAGTGGCCAACCAGAAAGGTCTTCGGGACTGGCTCATGAAGTACAGGGTGAAGATCATGGAGAGCGGCCAAATATCCGGGTTGAACGGGCTGCTGTTGAGCTACGCCGAGCGGAGAGGGATTGAAGCCGCCTGCCTTCTGGCCACTATGCCCAACTACGCTATCAGCTTTCCCAACCCCAAAGCCTCCAAAGCCATCGTGGCCATTCTGGCCAGAATGTTGAACATCAGAGTGGACATGGCAGAGCTGGAGATGTTCTCTCAAGAGATGGACGAAAAGATGGGAGCCATTGAGGAGAAGATCCAGGAGATGTTCCCCGCGGTGGGAAAGGGGAAGCAGATTGCTGAACTGGACAAGAAGGAAGTGCCGAAATACATCATGGAGAAGATTGAAAAACTCTTTCAGGAGGCCAGAGCCGACAAAAAGAAAGCGTACGAACTGAAGGAAGAGCTTGATCGCTGGGATCTATTCAAATTCTACGAGGACCGTTTCTTGGATCTGTTTAAAAAAGATCAATAGAGAGGGCACGCACCTTCCCCCTCTCGCTGAGACGCTCGTGGTGGAACGGACCTCAGCCCCTTTCTCGATCTATCTGAGAGCCCCGTTCTTCTCGAAGCTGCCTTTGGTGGCGGTTCAGTCGGAAGCTTGCGCCTTCCCCTTCCCTTCTGCCTTGGCCGCCTTGCCGGCCTTCCTGCCCTCGGTTCTCGCCTTCATTTTGGACAACGTTACGCTGACCGTCTCGGGAGTGGTTCTCAAGATTGCCGCTATAGCTTTTCGGTCGAACCCTAAGCTCGTCAGCATGGGCATTTTCTCGCTGTTGTTCTTGTCCTTGAGATCACTCATTTGAAGGACCATGTAACCGAGAGAGTTCGCAATCTGTTGAAGGGCCAGAGTGGCACCTTGAAGCTGTTGAGCAATGCGCGGATCTTCCTTGCGCACGTCAGGGTCCTTTCTCTTAGCCATTGAGGTTTCCTCCTTTCCCATAGAGTGGTGGCAATCTCAACTGCCAAAGTAGAGGGTGATGAACGCAATCGGCTTGGGCGCTGATGCGTGTTATCAATGAATGTATCTGCTGCCTCTTCGATTATAGATACACGCAGTGTATACTATAGTTATAATCAAAATATAAAATATATTTGCAATTACGGTTTGTCAAGTTAAAAATCGCAGAAGAGGTGAAGACCATCTGCAAGATGAAAGCGTTGGTTGATCAGAACACTGTTTCATTATCTTCTCAGTTGTCAGAGCGTTAATCGGAGTGCAGAATCTCATTGACATCTATCTTATAATGACCTTGATGTCTGTCAGCTCTTTGAACGTTGCGCAAACGTCCTTACATTCAGCACAGAGGGTGTGGGCGAGCCTTGCGGCAGCCTGTCGGCCGTGAAGTACAGCCTGATGGCCGCATTCGCCACTGGCGGCGCTGGTGGATGGTGAGACAGGGCAGAATGCTTTTCCTGAGACCGGCTCAGCAAAGATTTTGATGAGGGTGGTTACCCTGTGCCGGCCGGGTCGGTCGGTTGCAATTTTTTCTTGAAGGACGGTGGTAAAAACAGTATATTCTTCTCAAAACTTAATAAACAAGAGAAAGGGGCAGAGGGTGGGCAAGAACACAATCTTCGTCAAGGGAGCTCGGGAGCACAACCTCAAGAACATCGACGTTGAGATTCCGCGGGATCGGTTCGTCGTCATCACCGGCCTGTCCGGATCCGGAAAGTCGTCCCTGGCCTTTGATACCGTCTATGCCGAGGGGCAGCGTCGGTATGTGGAGTCCCTGTCGGCCTATGCCCGGCAGTTTTTGGGCCTCATGGAGAAGCCGGATGTGGACTACATCTCGGGTCTCTCTCCGGCCATCTCCATCGAGCAGCGGTCGGCCGGCAAAAACCCCCGTTCCACCGTGGGCACGGTGACGGAGATCTACGACTACCTCCGTCTCCTCTTCGCCCGCATCGGTGTGCCCCACTGTTACAAGTGCGGGCGCAAGATCTGCCAGCAATCTGTGGGCCAGATTGTGGATGCGGTGCTCAACCTGTCAAAGGGGACGCGGATCGGAGTCCTCGCGCCCCTCATCCGCGGCCGGAAGGGTGAGTACCGGGAGCTTTTCGAGCAGGTCCGCAAGGACGGCTACGTCCGGGTAAGAGTGGATGGTACGATGCGCGATGTCGATGAGAAGATCCGTCTGAGTAAGTACAAGAAGCACGACATTGAGGTGGTGATCGATCGCCTTCTGACCGGGCCCAAGATCGCCAAGCGGTTGGCCGACTCTGTGCAGACGGCTCTTCGATTGGGTTCAGGGGTGGTCATCATCGATGTGGCTGGCAAAGAGGAGCTGCTGTTCAGTGAGCATTTCGCCTGTGTCCGATGTGGTATCTCCTATGAGGAGCTGACCCCCCGGATGTTCTCCTTCAATTCTCCCTACGGGGCCTGCCCGGCCTGCGGCGGACTGGGGACAACCACAGAGATCGACCCTCAGCTCGTTGTGCCCGATCCCTCGCTCTCCATCAATCAGGGTGCCCTGGCCCCCTGGGGCACGCCGCGGGGCTCCTGGATCTCCCACCAGTTGCTGGCAGTGGCCAGACACTATGCATTCGACTTCGACACCCCCTTCAACCAACTGAGTTCAAAAGTCCGGCGCGTCCTGCTCTACGGCTCCGGCAGTGAGGAGATGAAGTTCACCTACGTCCAGCAGAACCGGAAGGGCCAGTGGGAGCGGTTCGCCCGCTTCGAGGGCCTCATCCCCAGTCTCACCCGTCGCTACCAACAGACGCCTTCGAGCCACGTGCGGGCTTACATCGAGGGGTTCATGAGGGTGCGTTCCTGTCCGGAGTGCGGCGGGGCCCGCTTGCGCAAGGAGAGTTTGGCCGTCAGAGTGGCTGGCAAGAATATCGGCGAGATCACCGGGTTGACGGTCAAGGGTGCCATCGACTTCTTCAGCCGTCTGACCCTCTCCAGGAGGGAGAGAGAGATTGCTCGCCAGATTTTGAAGGAGATTCGGGAGCGGTTGGGATTTCTGGTAAATGTCGGCCTGGACTATCTGACCCTCGATCGCCCGGCCTCCACCCTGGCCGGGGGTGAGGCCCAACGGATTCGACTGGCCACCCAGATCGGGTCTCAACTGGTCGGGGTGCTGTACATTCTCGACGAACCCAGCATCGGTCTCCATCAGCGGGACAACAGACGTCTGTTGAACACGCTGGTCAAGCTGCGTGACCTGGGAAACACCGTGCTGGTCGTGGAACACGATCGGGAGACCATTTTGACGGCCGACTATGTGATCGACCTGGGCCCCGGAGCCGGGACCCAGGGGGGCTACGTCGTGACCACGGGCACACCCGAACAGATCGCCAGAGAGAACGGGTCCCTCACCGGCCAATACCTCGGCGGCAAAAAGTCGATCCCCATCCCGCCAGCGCGGCGCAAGGGCAACGGGCACTATCTGGCCATCCACGGGGCCTCAGGCCACAATCTCAGATCGATAGATGTGACCTTCCCCCTGGGGGTCTTCATCTGCATCACCGGAGTCTCCGGATCTGGAAAGTCCACCCTGATCGACGAGACCCTCTATCGGGCCCTGGCCAAACATTTTTACAGATCAAAGGACATTCCCCATCACTACCACCGGATCACCGGTATGGAGCACATAGACAAGGTGATCAACATCGATCAGTCCCCCATCGGCCGGACCCCGCGCTCGAATCCGGCCACCTACACCGGGCTCTTCACCTTCATCAGGGCCCTGTACTCCCAGATTCCTGAATCGAGAGTGCGGGGCTACAAACCCGGCCGGTTCAGCTTCAACGTCAAGGGGGGTAGATGCGAAGCCTGTCAGGGCGACGGTATTATCAAGATCGAGATGCACTTTCTGCCAGACGTCTACGTGGCCTGTGAGGTGTGCAAGGGGAAACGGTACAACCGGGAGACCCTGGAGGTCAAGTACAAGGGCACCTCCATCGCCGATGTGCTGGACATGACGGTGGATCAGGCCTTGGGCTTCTTTGGGAACATTCCGTCCATTCGACGCAAGTTGGAGACGCTATCGGCCGTGGGCCTGGGCTATATCCGCCTCGGCCAGCAGGCCACCACCCTTTCAGGCGGCGAGGCCCAACGGGTCAAACTCTCAACAGAACTGTCGAAAAGGAGCACAGGAAAAACCCTCTATATCCTCGACGAACCTACAACAGGTCTCCATTTCGAGGACATCAAAATGCTTCTGTCCGTATTGAACCGACTGGTGGACATGGGTAACACAGTGGTCGTCATCGAGCACAACCTGGAGGTGATCAAGACCGCCGACCATATAATCGACCTCGGTCCGGAGGGTGGCGATGGCGGCGGCCGGGTCGTGGCCGCGGGCACGCCGGAGGAGGTGGCGCAGAAACCCCATTCCTACACCGGGCAGTTTCTGCGGAAGGAATTCAGGTCAGCAGGATGAGCCATGAGCGTTTTTATTTACATTGGTGTGATTCTCCTCTGTTATCTGGTAGGCTCTTTTCCCACGGCCTACCTTGTGGTTAAAAAATGGGCCCACAAGGATGTGACTCAGTTGGGCTCCGGCAACATCGGCACGATGAACGTCCACCGGGCCACCGAGAGCAAGCCCCTCACCCTTTTAGTGCTGGTGGCCGATATGGCCAAGGGTGCGGTGGCCATCGTTCTGGCCAGAACACTGCTGAGCTCCTGGCCCGCCGGACCTATCCTGACCGGGGCCGCGGCAGTTTTGGGACACAACTACTCGGCCTACATGGGGCTGAAGGGCGGGCGCGGACTGGCCACGGCCGCAGGGGCCCTGATCGTATACAGTCCCCTGCTCCTGCTCCTATGGCTGGGTCTATGGACTGTCCCCTATCTCCTCTCAAAGATACTGGTCGTCGGTACACTCACTGCCACGGTCTTAACCCCTGTGGCTGCCTATGTCCTCAGTTTCACTGAGACTGAGATCACCTTTACCGTCGTGCTGTCGGTGATCGTCCTGTTGAGGCACACCTCCAAGGTGAGGAGGCTGTTTGAGGGGACCGAACCCAAGAAGTACTGGAAGATTCGGGATGACGGCCAGAAAAGGTGAAACTCTCTGTTAAGGAGTGGATATGGAGCTGTTTAAGATCGGCTTTATCTCTTTCGGGATTGTTGATTTTATTGACATTGCCGTCGTCGGGCTCGTCGCCTACAAATTATTGATGATGCTGAGGGGGACGCGGGGTGCCCCGATGCTGATGGGGCTTGGGATCATCTTGATGGCCTCCGTGGTCGCCCAACTGTTGCAGCTCAAGGCCCTCAACTGGATCATCTCCAGCATCGGTCGGCCCGTATGGTTGATTGCCCTGGTCATTCTTTTTCAGCCGGAGCTGAGGAGGATGTTGACCCATATGGGCCAAAGTCGGTTCGGAAAAATCTTCGTCAAGGTCAAGAGCTTCCGGGAACTGGAGGAGGTCATCAAAGCGGCCTTTGAACTTTCAAGACGGGGCTGCGGGGCGCTGATTGTGCTGGCCAGGGATACTGGGCTCCGGGGCATCCTCGAGACAGGCACCAAGATTCACGCCGAGGTCTCCACCCCCCTACTTGTGACCCTCTTCACCCCACCGTCACCGACTCAAGATGGGGCGGTCGTCATCCAGGAGGGGATGATCGAGGCTGCCGGCTGCGTTCTTCCTTTGAGCCAGGCTCCGAGCTTGGATGCTTCGGTAGGGATGCGCCACCGGGCGGCTCTGGGTCTGTCCGAGGAATCGGACGCAGTCGTCGTCGTCGTCTCTGAGGAGACAGGGGCCGTCTCCACCGCGATAGAGGGACGGATCACCACTCACCTGGACGCCAGCTCCCTGCGCGACGAGCTGGCAAGACTGTTCACCGCGGCGCCAACAGCGGAAAGCCAAGATTGAACTTCAACCTTTCCGGCCAACATACGCCCCTCGGTCTTTCTGCCACAGCCAAGGTACGGGTTAATCCAACTCAAGGAAGGCACGAAATGGTATCCATTATTTTGACTAAAAAGCTTGGAGAGAAACTGAAGAAGAAAGCAGGTGAAGTTGGAAGTCTACCTGAGGAGTTGGTAGTTGAGGTTGTGCAGAAAAGCCTGAATGAAGAACTTGATCCTGAGGATCTCGTTGAGCATTACCTTTCGTAAGCAAACGATCAAAAGAGAGCGGAGATAAAGAAATTGTTGAACTTTTTTCTGTTGCTAATGGGGTACAGAAAAATTTTTACCAAACACTCTGTGCGGTGAATGCTGCCGGTTCTGTACCCGGCACCAATGTGTCGAATTGAATTCAGGCTGGGATTTTGGGCTCAGGGAGAGGAACGGCGCGAAACAACACAGGTTGGTGAACATGGGGTGGAAACGGTGGCTAAGAGCGGGGATTTATTTATTGAAAAACTCATAAAACTTTCACGACAGATGACAAAGACCTTTTTTTGTTTTAATTTTGCAGTTTTCAATTTATATTATAATAATATGTACTTTGCATAGGAGGTTGCCTCACGAAGCCTCTGGATGGGAACTTCCCCGACGGCTCCGGTGTTTAAGAACTATATTGTCGGGGTAAACTGTACACACGAGTCGAACGGAGGTGTCAGCATGTCAGAATTTTTGGGAAGAGATCGTGCCGGCCGGGTCTATTTTCGGATCGTCTCCCGGATGCGGGCCCTGCGATCGTATCATCGCTGGGTCGAGGTGGTCTTCGGGCTGGCGTGTGTGGCCGCAGCGGGTTTGGGATGGTTTCTGCTGACTCTTCTGGTCGAAGCTCTCTTTTGGCTGCCCAGCCCAGGTCGTTTGATTCTCCTCACTATCGGTGGGGTCCTCATTGGGGGGGCGTTTCTTTGGTACACCATCCGCCCCCTACTCAGAACACCGTCCATCCAGCAACTGGCCCTGCGCTTAGAGGAGCGGTTCCCCCAACTTCAGGACAGACTGATTGGAACGCTCCAGTTGTGGGGCAAGCACGAGTCCAACCCGGAGGGGTACTCGCTGGAGATGATCGAGGTGGCTGCACTGGAATCGGAAAACCTCTCCCAGCCTTTGAATTTCAAAGAGGTTGTTGACGTCAGAAGATGCTGGAAGGCAGGCCGATACGTTCTCGGTCTCCTCACTGTGGGACTACTCCTACTGCTGGTTTTCCCAGCGACCTTTCACTCTTCGCTGACCAGGGTGGCCCATCCCCTCACCGATTTCCCTAAGCCGCAGCGGACCTTTATCGCCGTCTCTCCTGGCGATACCCAGACCGTTTCGGAGGAGGATGTGGTCATCTCTGTCCAGGTCATGGGCGAGATTCCCGAGGAAGTGGTTCTCCACACCGTTGAGGTGGGTGACGAGAATTGGAAGACCTATCCCTGTGAGAAGGAGTCGGATCGGAAATACACTTACGTCCTGCAAAGGATAAAGCGCTCCCTGAGCTACTCTGTCGAAGCGGGTGATGCCGAGAGTGCCGTGCACACTATCGCCGTTATCGACAGGCCCATGGTGAGGCGGTTGAAGCTCCGTTACACCTTTCCGCCATACACCCGCCTGAGTGCCAGAGATGAGGAGGACAACATCGGTGACGTCAGGGCCATCGTCGGAACCTCCGTCCAAATAGAGATTTTGGCCAACAAGACCCTCGACTCTGCCCGGGTGGTGATGGGGGCGGGGGCGACCGTCGATGGCAAGGTGAGGGGAAGGGAGGCCCGGGCTACCTTCGTGGTCCGGCAGGACGGAAAATACCACATCGAGCTGACGGACAAGTCCGGTCTGAAGAATAAGGATCCCATCGAATATCGCATCATCACCAACTCCGATGAATATCCTCTGGTGCGCATCATCCAACCCGGGACGGACACCGAACTGACGGAGGATATGTTGCTCCCTCTGGCCATCAATGCCACAGACGATTTCGGGTTCTCCCGCCTCAAGTTGGTCTGCCGGGTGGGGGAGGAAGGGAACCTCGAAGAGCAGACCATCCCATTGCCCAAAGTCGCCGGGGCCGAGATGACCGCCGAGTATGTGTGGGACCTGTCCAATCTGGACCTGCTCCCGGAAGATGTGGTCTTCTACCATGTCGAGGTCTACGACAACGACACCGTCTCCGGCCCCAAACGCTCGAAGAGCCGCACCTTCATGGTCCGCTTCCCTTCCATCTATGAGATCTACGCCGAAGTGGAACAGAGCCAGGAAGAACAGATGGTCGATCTGAAGCAGATGCTGAGGGAGAGCCGAGAGCTCAAGGAGAAGCTGGACCAGGTGGTGCGAGAGCTGCAGCGAGAGACCGAGCTCGATTGGGAGAAGCAGAAGGAGACGGAGGGCGCTCTGAAGAGACAGCGGGAGATGGCCGAAGAACTGAAAAAGCTCTCGGAGGAGATGGAAAAGACCATAGAAAAGCTGGAGAGAAATGATCTGGTCACCGCCGAGACTTTGGAGAAGTTGGAGGAGATTCAGCGACTCATGCAGGAGATCGCCACCCCGGAGCTGATGGCGGCCTTAGAGAGACTGCAGCAGGCCCTGCAGCAGATCGACCGGCAGCAGTTGCAGCGGGCCATGAAGGACTTCTCCTTCAGCCAAGAGGATTTTCAGAAGCGGCTGGAGCGGACCATCGAACTGCTCAAGCGCATCCAGATGGAACAGAAGATGGATGGACTGGTCAAGAAGATGGATGAGCTCCTCCGGCGGCAGGAGGAGCTCAATCGGGCCACCGAGAGCGCCGACGAGCAGCAGGAGATGAGCGATCTGGCCGCTCAACAGGAGAACATGCGCCGGGATATGGACCGGCTGAAAGAGGAGCTGAAGGAGCTCTCGGAACTGACGGAGGAGATGCCGCTGATGCCCTCGGAGACGCTCGACTCTCTGGCCCGAGCCCTCGAGCAGAGCCGGCTTTCGGAGATGATGTCCGAGGCGAGCCAGATGCTCTCCCAGGGACAGAAGATGCAGGCTCAAGGAGCCCAGAAGAGGATCTCCGACTCACTGAGGCGGATGAGTCAGGGGCTCAAGATGGCCCAGGCCATGATGATGCAAAATATGTTCCGAGAGGTGCTGGAGGCCATGCGCAAGGCCACTCACCAGCTCCTCAACCTCTCCCATCAGCAGGAGGACCTCTCTCTTCAGACGAAAGGGTTGAGGAGAAACAGTCCCCAGTGCGATGCCATGGCGGAGAAACAGTTGGACGCCTTCAACGGCGCGGTCAAGGTAGCCAACTCCCTCTTTGAGGCGGCCAAGCGGAGTCTTTTTATCACTCCGGACATCTCCCGGGCCATGGGCAGAGCTATGGCCAATATGGAGGAGGCCATCAACAGCCTGGAACGGAGAGACGGCAGCTCGGCCTCTAAACGCCAGCTGGAGGCCATGGGCGACCTCAACGAGACGGTGATGCAGATGCGCCAGGCCATGCAGAGCATGTGTTCCTCCGGCCAGTGCTCCGGGGGCATGCAGCAGTTCCTCCAGCGGCTTGAGCAACTGGCCCAGGAGCAGATGGGTCTCAACCAGCAGACGATGGGTCTGGAGCAGATGGGACAGTGGTCCCTGGAACAGAGGGCGGCCCTGCAGCGCCTGGCCGCAGAACAGGAGATGCTGCGGAAAGGCATCGAAGAGCTGCAGCGGGAGATGGGCAACCGGCCCGAAATTCTGGGCCGGTTCGATCGGGTGATCGAAGATATGAAAAAGGTCTCCGAGGACTTGGAAGGAGAGCATCTGAGCCAGGAGACCATCGCTCGCCAGAACAGGATCCTCTCCCGGCTCCTGGACTATCAGCGGTCACTGCGTCAGCGCGATTACACCCGGCGTCGCCGAGCCAAACCCGGCAGAGAGTACCTTCGCACCGGCCCCTCTCATCTGCCTGAAGACCTGGGCGAGCGACAGAACCAACTGCGACAGGATCTGTTGAGGGCCTTGAAGGAGGATTATCCGAAAGAGTACAAGGATCTGATTCGGGCCTATTTCGAGGCCCTGTTCAAAGAGCAGAAGGTATCCTCGGAGTTGTGATGTGAGCCGTCGGCTCCTTCCCTTCAAGATTCAAACGGCTTGATGAGATGAGTTCGAGATTCGATATATAAGCAGGAGAGATTACTTGAGAAGAAGGTTTCTGCTTTCAGTGCTCCTCCTTTTGGGATTGGCCCTCGCCGCCAGTCCGTCTCCCCAGCAGAGGGACGAGGTGCGGCGGGCCCTGGACCGGGCCCGAAGGCTGGAGCGGGTGAACAAGTACGAGGAGGCGCTCAGAATCCACCAACGTCTCTTCAGCTCACACCCCAATAACCCTCAAGCCCTGGACGGCGTAGAGCGCGACCTCTTGCAACTGAAGAGATACTCGGAGCTGATCGACTTCCTCCAGGAACTGTTGGAGGCGAAGCCCGAGGATCAGTCCCTATTGGGAAGACTGGGGAACGCTCTGTACAAGTCCGGACAGAAGGAGGAGGCCGAGGCCACCTGGCGCCTTATCATCGAGCAGGCACCTGATGATCAGGCCTCCTATGGGACCGTGGCCAGACAGTACCTTTACAACGGCGCCATCGACAGGGCCGTGGCCACCTATCTTCTGGGCAGGAAGAGGCTGGGTAAACCCTCTCTGTTTGCCAGAGATCTGGCCCGTCTCCACGCCTCCCAAATGGAGTACGGAGAGGCGACCAGGGAGTACATGCGCCTGCTCGATGAGGATCCCAAACAGTACTCCTATGTCGAGAACATGATCGGTCACTTTAAACGCACCGACAACACTGACGATGAGGTGGTCGAGGTGTTGGAGGATGGGGTGAAGGAGCATCCGGGCGATCCGCAGTTCAGAAGATTGTTGGGCAGCCATTACCTCCGTATGGGAGAGCCGGAACGGGCGTACGAGCAGTATGTCAAGGTGGAGGAGATGGAGCGGACCAACGGCGGCACCCTCATCGATTTTGCCGATTGGTCCTACCGCGAAGGGTTCTATTCCACAGCGTTAAAGGCCTACCGGCACCTCTTGGCACTCTACCCGAAATCTCCACTGGCGCCCAAGGCGATGCAGGGCATCGGGCGCTCCCTGGCCAGACTGGGTCGGTACCGGGAGGCGATATCGGCTTTCCGCTCTCTGGCCTCCGGTTATCCAACTTCTAAGGAGACGGAGAACGCCCTCTTTGAGATCGGTGTGATTCAGTTGCAAAGACTGAGTGAGGCGGACTCGGCCTTGAGTACATTCAGCCATCTGGTCAACGTCCGAAAGCAGGGCCGCCACTATTTTGAGGCCATGTTTCGCATCGGTGACTGCTACCTGGTCAAGGCAGATCTCAGCAGCGCCCAACAGGAGTACGAACAGGTGCGGAAACAGGCCGGACACGCCCGGCAGATCGCCGAGGAGGCCGCCTTCAAGATTGCTGAGATCAAATACTTCCGCGGCGACTTCGACGGAGCTCTAAAAGAGTTGGAGGCCCTGACCAAGGCACATCCGAAGGGGGTGTACGTCAACGATGCCCTGGCCCTGATGGTCTTTCTCGAAGAGAACCGGATGACCGGCGACGATGCGCTCAAAGCCTTTGCCCGGGCGGCCCTCCTGGAGCGCCAGAAAAAGCCGGATGAGGCGATCGAAGCCTATGAGCGAATACTGACCTATTACCCCTACTCCTTTCTGGGTGACGATGCCCTTCTCAAAATTGGGGCCATTCGGAACAGACAGAGCAATTTTGAAGCATCCGTTGAGACCTACCTGAGCCTTCTGGCCAAATACCCCACCAGCGATCTGTGCGACGAGGCCCAGCGCCGCATCGGGGAAGTTTACGAGGTCGGGCTGCAGGATATCCCCAAGGCCATCGAGGCCTATGAGCAGATTCTCTCCAAGTATCCCGACAGCCTGCTTTACGATTCGGTCAGGAAAAGGATCCGAGAGTTACAGGTGAAGCTCGGCGCTCCGGGTTAAGCTCCCCGCCGCGTCAGGAGGGTTCAAGAAAGAGAGCGGAGAATTCATGGCGTTGTGAACCGCATTATTTGAGCACTTTTTTCTCGCATTGTTCTGCTCTTCTTTAAGGTGGCTCGGCCTCATCTATGGCCTTTACCACGGTGGATTGGTCAACGATGAGCGATGTAGGCTTTGGTCTCCTCTCAGGTGCTACCTGAGCCCTTCGACCTTTCTGGATTATTACATCGCAAAAGTCTGCTTTTTTGGCAAGCTTTTTTCGTGTGTCGCCATTGCAATTGCCGGGAGAAGCCCGGGGTGAGGGTGACGGTGACGAAGCCCGCCCGCCTGCTGCGAAGCGGGCAGGTATCGGTTACGGTCCATGGTGACGTCAATATAAGACGAATACCATCACCGAAAGACGAAACGGGCCCCGTTAAATGATTGCTTCAGCTAACATCCTCTTCCGAGAGCATCTAACGAATCAACGCCCTGCTATCTCCTGCTTGCTCATCTCTTATTTAACGGGGCGGGCATCGTAACCATAACCCAAAAACGCTCTCGGTTGCGGCTTTGCTGCGCTAAGGGCTCAGCAGGCCGATCTGACTTCGATAAGAAAATCAGATTTTACAAATCCCGGGAACTTCTCGATCGTGCCTTATTCCCATTGTCCCTTTTAAGCGTGGGCAAGCTACGGGGTCTATTTGAACGGGCACGAACGGGCGAAAGGGCAGTTGGGAAAGCGATGGGTTGACTTTGAAAGTTTAGATAATGTTCTTTAATCCTGTTCTGATTCCCAGAGGCTTCAGCAGATAGGTCGTAACATCACTCGGCGCCTTTTGGACGTCCAGCGGGTTCCGCAATG
>JBHIER010000002.1:0-26506 GCA_046760705.1 bacterium | reverse complement strand
GGAGGAACAAAAGTGATCCCCATTGACGTGAGGGTCATGGCCAGTACGAACAAGGATCTGGAGAAGGCCCTGACAGAAGGCACATTTCGTGAAGACCTCTATTACCGACTCAATGTCATTACCATCCTTCTTCCCCCTCTGCGGGAAAGGCGTGAGGACATCCCCCTGTTAATTCAACATTTCGTGAACAGATACTCTGCGGAGGCCAACATTCCACCCAAGAAGATATCCAGGGGCCTGATCGATATCTGTCTGAACTATCACTGGCTTGGAAACGTCCGGGAATTGGAGCACGCCATAGAGAACGCGGTAGTCATGGGTGAAGGAGACACAATCTTACCCGAGCATCTCCCCTTCAACGTTGCTTCAGGGACATCGAGGGAGGGAGAATCTGTCAGGGTGAGCGAGTTAGAGGGTTCATACAACGAAAAGATGGATTTAGCTGAGAAGACGATCATCCAGGAAGCTCTCAGAAAGACCGATGGAAACCGGACAAAGGCGGCGAAGGTGCTGGGCATCAGCCTGCGAACTATGCGCTACAAAGTGAAGAAATATAACCTTTAGGCAGCTTGCGAATTAAATTGGTAGCGTCCAGTTATCTATCAAGCCGTTCCTGCGGGATAGAGCAGCAACCCGGTGAGAGTCTGAACTGGTGTAATGATTGCCGACAGACGCGGTTAATAGTGCTTGCACCGGAGCGACTCTGAGACTGTGGAGGATATTCTTGGGCGTACTCTCAAACTGAGAAACTATATTGGGTTGGGTCTGAGAAAATAGATTGGGAAAATGCTCGGGCGTACTCTAAGATGCCGGAAGGATTATTGTGGGCATTGATGAGAAAACGCGCCGACCTTCGAGAATTCCGAATAAGGAAGAAGTGCTGGGCAATATCCACAGGGCAGCGAGCCTCGATTGCTGTGACCCGGCAGTGGGAATTTCGGTGGAGGAAGTGATCTGCGAGGGAAGGGCCGTTTTTGTCGTTACTGCCCCTCACCAATATGAATCCGTCTTCAGCACCGAAGGCAAGATGCTCGAAACGACGGTGATCGAAAAGTCTCCTCTGGACAATATGGAGCTTGAGAAACTCGCCCTTTATCGCCCAGAGCCGGGTCTCAATTGTGAAGTACCCAGCAGACAGAGTTACTCGTGATATCCTTGACTCGAGAGAGATTGGAGGAACTTTACCGGGGATCATCGAAAACACACTGTCTTATTTTTCTGATCGGGTGCAGGTAGCCTCCTTTAGGGGCATAGAGCGGTTTGGGCCCAAGAGGCAAGATATTCCCGAATATGCTTTACGGGCTCTCCGGGAGATTATTATCAGCGCGATAGCTTGCAGACATGGCAAAGAAAAGGACATTTATGACTAACACTAAACGAGGTTGGGCTAAACTCTCTTCTCTTATTTGCAAACTGAATATCCCGTTTATGCCGCATTATGCACAGAGCAGATATAGTGGTTCTTTGTGGGCGTAACTGCTGTGATGAGCCTCTCTGTCATCACCGGGCTTGACCGGATGATCCAGGGCCTTTGCCCTGCCACCCCACCCCTGGATTGAATCCTCCGACTTGATCGGAGGATCGAGTCGGGCAATGACAAGGGGGGCGTCGGTCAGCAAAAAGGTTCCTCACACCTTTTTTGTGATACCTTTTGGCAAAACATTTTTCGTGTCCCGTCATTGAAATTCCCGTGAGAAGTACGGAATGAGGGTGACATTGTAATGTAATCGTCCTGCGAACCTTTGCCCACATGCACACTGCTGCGGCCTTCATGAAGGGCATCGTAGCTGTGGAACCAGAAAATGAGATCACGCTCTTTAAACTGGGCAGCCGTTTCAGCTTTCTGGATGGCCACTATACTAGGCGCGTGAGCGCCTTAAAGACCAAGCAGTCAGACGAGCTTACGCGACTTCACGACTAACTGCAAGTTATTGTAAGATAGAATATACCCTCGCCATTGTCAAGATGCATCAGAGGTATTATGGAAATCACAATGATCATCCTCAACGGTTAGATTCGCTCCACTGCACTCTCTTCAACCCACCCGCCCATGCCGCCGGGGACGCTGATGAGATACCAGCCCTCCCGGCTCTGCCTGATCCTTACCCCCGTCCCCTCGTGGATGGTGAACATTTTGGTGTACTCGTCCCCGGGTCCGCTCCGCGCATCCAC
This sequence comes from bacterium, assembly GCA_046760705.1. GTDB lineage: Bacteria > JBHIER01 > JBHIER01. Next base: position 24,334 of record JBHIER010000002.1, on the reverse strand, counting down.
CCTCGGAGAGATGACCACCCCAAGCTGGGCCGATTCGGCTGCTCGAATCTTGAAAAAAAGAGAGCTCCCAGTCAAGATCAGCAGCGCAAGAGCCACGCTTCCAACGTGAAGCGCAAAGCTTCTCACCATCTGGCCTCGTGACAGAATGAATACGATTGCCAATGTACAGAGAATGAGGTAGAGAACCCAAACGATAACAGTTACTTCAACAAGGCTGAAAAGGTTGTGGAGCCCGATAATCAACTGAGCAATCCAGCCTGGTTTAGGAGTCTCAATCTTATCGACCGTCAATAGCTTGGCGTATTCCAAATTTGCCCTGACGTCCTCATCTCTGGGCAAAAGTCTCTTGGCCCGCTCGAAAGAGAGGATGGCCCGACCCAATTGCTTGTTCATAAAATAGGCATTGCCGAGGTTATAATACACATATCCATTATCAATTCCCGAATCGACAATCTGCTCATATTCGGCAATAGCCTCTTCGTATCTACCCTCCTCGTAGAGTCGGTTGGCCTTGTTGAAAAGCCGGGTTGCCGCAGTCTCGGCAGAAACAAGACCGTAAGGAGCTGAGATGCACAGAATTGCGAGGAGGATGCGCCCGGCACGAAGACAAGCCCCAGCCTGAGAAGAAGGGTAACAACACTTTGTCCTGCTCGACTCGCTCATACCTTCTCTCTTTCCAGCATCTGAATCACTGAGCGGGCCGAATCGAGCGTGCCGCGCATATCGTTCTTGGACCGGCCTGAGGGGGCGAACCTGGCAAAATCGCACTCTTCGAGGCAGGAGATCAGCTTTCGCCTCAGCTCCTCGGACACCCCCCTCGCCTCCAAGTCGGCTGCCACCCGGTCGGTGGTTATTCCGGCTGCAGAGAGGTTGAGTTTATCCCCCAAAAAATCGGTCAACGCCTTGGACACACTGGGGTAAAACTCCTCCTCGGCCCCCTTCTCCATCAGACGCCTGGCCTCCTTCAGCCGCTGCTGAGCCCTTCGATGGGCCCTCCGTAACCGGGCGTATCGGACGTCCTGATTGATTCGATCGGTATGCCTTCTGTATACTACAGCTATAACGATCGCCAGCACCGGTAGAAGCTGGATGATCTGAAACCATCTGCTCTGATACAAGAATCTCCCCTGATTCTCAAGACTGACCACGTTGGGTTTGATATACCGAATGTCTCTTCCAACAACCTCAATCTCCGCTCTGGAGAGCCCGTAGGCTCTTTCCTCCTCCTCAGTTGAACCAGGTGTAGCTATAACGGAGATGGGTCGTGTTCTGACAGTCCTGTAGCCCTTGGCCTTCGGATCAAAAAAGGTGAAGGAGACCGGATCAATGGTGTAGCTGCCCTCACTCCTGGGGATGAGCACATAGGTATATGTCTTCGATCCCTTCAGCTCATTCTGCTTGGAGGTGATCTTCTCAGTGCTTCCTGAATCGAACTTCTTGAAGTCGGCAAAAGGAGGCAAGGTTGGGCCGGGTAGAGTCTTGATGTTTCCGGCACCAGAGACTCTTACGGTCAGGGTGATCGGTTGGTTCGCCTCAACCTGGCTCTTGTCCACCGATGCCGAGATGCGGTACTCTCCCACTGCCCCAGCGAATCCAGGTGGGGCATCCGGCGGAAGGGGTAAGACTTTTAGCGCAATAGGATCAGTCTCGAGAGTGACCGGTTGTGATCGCCCGAAGAAACTGTCGAAAATGTCGTGGCCCCTCATTGGCACCTCACAAGAGAGAGACAAAGGCTCGATGCTGAAGGTGCCATCAGTGGTTGGGAAGAGGGCCAACTTTTTTAAGACGGCCACCTCGTATCGTACGCCCTTCAGCACTTCGGACTTAAACTTGAGCTGTTTTGCATCGAAGAGACTCTCAACCCAGAAATTTGTAAATGATGGTATGTTTTTATAGCTGACGTTGGAGAGTCCGATGCGCTTATACAGCTTGTAGGTCACAGTGATCTGTTCGCCAACATAAGCCTCCTTCTTGTCCACAGTCGTTTTCACAAAAAGGTTGTTCTTGATATTAACCTCCCCTCTCGGCTGTGACCAACGAGATCGGCTTCGGGGTCGTTGCCTCGGCTGACGTTTCGGCTGAACAGTGCCGGCCACGACCTCAATATCGATCGGCTCTGTGGTATACGTCTTTCCCTTGTACCGAAGCTTGACGGACCCGATCTTCCATTTTCCGGCCTGACGAGGGGAGAGATAATAGATGAAGCCGATCGTCTTGGATGAGGAGACCTGGCCATTGACGATGCTGAACTGGGAGGAGGTGGATGTGTGTGTGCCGATGATGTCAAAATTGTCCACGGCCGGAAGTTTTGGTTCGGGCAGTGTCTCAAATCCGCTCCCGGTGGCCGATACGGTCAGGGTCAGTTGATCTTCTACCCCCAGTTTCGTCTTATCCACCGAAGCTGTCAGAGTGAGATCGCCAGCCAATACGACTGAAACCGCCAGTATTTGTGAAATGTGCGCCAGTAAAAGAGTCCGTTTCATAATAGATAGATTGTTTTCAACCCCGTTAGGATTTGGACTCCCAACCGGATTTGGGGGGGCAGAAGTGCAACTCCTGCCCCCAGCGTGAGTCAACTACCAATCTTTTTCGACCCGTCTCTTCCCGGGCTGTGGCATCCTTCGCATCTTTTTCTGTACTTCCAGTTCATCATCCTTCAGAGCGTCCAGGATGCGCCGAGCCTCCTCCTCGGTCATCTCCCCTTCGGCCTTTTGCTGTTGCGGTTGCTCTTCAACCCCTTCCTGTTGTTCTTCTTCGCCCGGCTGCCCTTGGCTCTGCTGCTCTTGACCCTCTTCGCCTTCCTGGGACTGCCCACCTGGCTGCTGTTCTTGTTCCTGCTGTTGCATCTGCTGCTCTTGCTGGCCCCCCTGCTGTTGCTGCTGTTGGGCCATTTCCTTCAACTTATTGCGGACGAACTCCAGATTGTACTTGGCGTCCATATCATCCGGGTTGATCTCCAGACTCTTCTTATAGGAGTCGATGGACTCCACCAACTTGTTCAGCCGATATTGGCTGTTGCCTATGTTATAGAAGATCTGCGATTGCAGAAGGGCATCCTCGGTGGAGAGGGCTTTCATGTACTCCTCTTGGGCCTGCTCGTACTTTTTCTGCTTGTAAAGTGTGTTACCGATGTTGAAATGGAGTTCTGGAGACTCCGGTGCCTCGAGTTGGGCGTCGCGATAGGCCCCCAGGGCTTCGTCGTACTGCCCTTCATTGAACAATTCGATTCCCTTCCTGTTCTTCTTGACCACCTCATCTCCGAAGGTTGAACTAAGAGTGAGGATAAAAAGGGCCATACTCGTAAAGATTACGCTGGCCACTGGCCGCAGATCACAGATCACTCTATTATTCAAAGCGTCCCTCCCATTGCTTTTTCACTTTTCTTCTGTCGGTCAGAACGGCCTCCATGCTCAGCAGAACGATGGCGAAGATGAGAAAGTACTGGTAACGGTCCTCGTACTGGGTGAACTCCTTGGCTTCGAATTCTTTCTTCTCGAGCTGGGAGATGTCCTCGTAAATCTTATCCAGTTCGGCCTCCCCCATGGTGGAGCGGTAGTATTTCCCCTCAGTGAGCAGAGCCACCTTTTGCAAGGTCACCTCGTCCAGTCTGGTCATCACCACCTCCCCCTTTCGGTCCCGCTTATACTCTTCCACCTTGCCGGTGGGATCGCGCAGCGGGATCGGTTCACCCCTGCGGGTGCCCAGGCCGACGGTGTAGATTCGGACCCCTTCCTCGGCGGCTTTCTTGGCCGCGCCGATGGGATCGCTGAGGTGATCCTCCCCGTCGGTGAGGAGGATGAGGATCTTGTATTTTCGCTCCTGCTTGACGAAACCGCCGAGGGCCTTCTCAATGGCATCTCCGATGGCCGTCCCCGGTTCGGGTATGATCTCTGTGTCCATGGCCTCCAGGAACATCTTCGCCGCCCCGTAGTCGGTGGTCAGGGGGCACTGGACGAAGCTCTCACCGGCGAAGGCCAGCAGCCCCACCCGATCGCCCCGAAGCCGGTCGATGAGACCGGCGATCTCGTGTTTGGCCCGCTCCAACCGGTTCGGCTTGATGTCTTCGGCCAGCATGCTGAGGGACGTATCCAGGGCGATCATGATGTCCAAGCCCCTTCGCTTCATGATCTGGAGCCGCTCCCCGAACTGGGGGCGGGCCAGGGCCACGACCAGAAAGAAGATGCTGACCAGAACCAGAAAGACTTTGAAGATCTGCCGCTTTCTGCTCACTGAGGCCGTCATTTTAGCTACGAGATCGAGGTTGCCGAACCGCTCCAGCGCCCGCCGCTTCCGCTTGAAAGCGATCAGATAAAATACCGCCAAAGCAGGAATGAGCAGAAGCAGGTTGAGATAATGGGGTTGAGCAAAATGCATCTGGGCCTCACGGGATCTTTCGAAAACGCGTGTTCGCCAAAACGGTCTCACCACCGAGCAGAACCATGGCCGGAATCAGAAAGTACCAGAAGAGCTCGGTGTAGCGGATGTACTCCTTGGTCTTAATCTCCGTCTTCTCCATCTCTGCGATCTCGCGGTAGATTCTGGCCAGGGCTTCACCATCCGTGGCCCTGAAATACTTTCCCCCTGTTATGCGGGCTATTTCTCTGAGCGATGCTTCGTCAATCTCCACGTCCATTCGAACGTATCGTCGACCGAAGATGGGGTCGTCAACAGGATAGAGGGCACTTCCTCTCTTGCCCGCCCCAATGGTGTAAATCTTCACCCCCGTGGCCTGAGCGGTTTTGGCCGCCGTGATCGGGTCGATTTCACCCCGGTTGTTGATCCCGTCGGTGAGGAGGATGACGACCTTACTCTTGGCCTCGGAGTCCCTCAACCGGTTGACGCAGGTGGCGATGGCCATTCCAATTGCGGTGCCGTCCTCAATGATGCCGATCTCCACTTGATCTAAGAAGTTCAAGAGGATACCGTAATCCAGCGTCAGGGGACACTGGGTGAAACTCTTGGCCGCAAAGACCACCATGCCCAGCCGGTCGTTCTTCCGCCCGCGAATAAATTCGGCCACAACCCGCTTGGCCACGTGGAGCCTGTTTTTGGGCTTGAAGTCCTCGGCCTTCATCGAACTGGAGACGTCGATGGCCAGGATGATGTCCACCCCTTCGGTCAGAATCTCCTCACCCCTCTCCCCGGATTGAGGCCTGGCCATGGCCAGAACCAGCAGGGCGATGACAAGGGCCCGCAGGACGATGAGACTGTGCCGCAGCCGGAGAGAGCGGGAACGTCGGATCCGCTTGACGGTCCCCAGATCCGAAAACCGTATGCTGCCAACCCTGGCCCTCTTCCCGTAAAGATACCTGTACACCATCACCGGTATGATGAGCAGAAGGATCAGAAAATATGTGTTGGCAAACCTCATCATCTCCTGCGGATTAAACTCCAAAGACTCACTCCATGACTACGCTTTCCAGTATCCGATCAAAATCCTCCCTGAAAGAGTCGAACTCTTCAAGGCTGGCATAGCAATTGAAGTTGATTAAACGGTCTGCTCTCATCAAGAAAATCTGCTTAAACCTCATTTTCCTCCCTTCCTTCAGTCCGCGGTACTGAAGAACATAGCACCTCTCCCTTTTAAGCCGATCCCAATCCCCGGAGATTTTTTTGTAATCTTCAACCTGCCCTGAGACTGCAAACTCGATGGAAGGAACTGCCTGTTCGATCGTCAGCCCGGCAACCTCTTGCACAGTAAGCATCACCTTGGCTGTAGTCCCCCTCTTTTCGAGAATAACAGGTATTTGGGGAAGGACCGTCTCGGTCACAAACCCCCACAATGTATCCGGTCGAGAGACTCTGATGTTATATTTGTGGGAGGTGAAAGTGCCACGGTCGATGGTGAATCCCGAGGCAGCCGGTGAGGGTTCGTACGGTTCGAGGGTTAAGAGCCTGGACTCATAATCTATGGTCACTTTGAATTTGCTCAGGAAATTGTATCCTAAAACACCATCCAGAGGCACGCCTATCATTTTGCCTATATTGTCGATGTCCATGGTGGCGCAAGTCAAATCTTTGACCACGGCCTCATCAACCTGAATCGAATCGACCGCCACCAGGGACGATACGATCTCGCCGCCGGCCCCGAGCGCTTTCGATTTCTCAGCCGATTGCAGGCCCAATTCCCTGGCAAAACCTTCTGAGATCACTGTGCTCGATGCCCCCGTATCCAGAGCAAACTGACCCTCCCTGCCGTTTACGCTCACATCTACCACAATAACGTTGGCCCGCAGTTTGAACTCTATCTCGGTCTTCCCCTCCCCATCGGTTGGCTGGCTAAGGAGAACGGCCAGAAGTGCCAGCCACACGGACCCGGGCTTGCCCATTAAGATCTCTCTGAAGGTCTGCTTTCCTCGTGTTGGCTGCTTCGAGAGCTGGTTCTTCGAGTCTTCTCGTGGCCTCAACGATCGCTTTCGCCCTGGGGATAGCATCATACATCACCTCTTTCCGGGGGACAAACTTGGCAAATTTGACCAGATCGCACTCCTCAAGGAGAGACCTGACCGCGGCCACGTGCTCCTGTTGGATTCCGGCATCGGCCATGGAGTCGATCAGCTCTTCGGTGGTGAGCTCCATAGTGATGATGCGGTACCGGTGCCCCACATACCGTCGAATCACTTCGGAGACTTCAGTGTAGAACTGTTTGATCAGACCCTGCTCAATGAGATTGAGGCTCTCGATCCGCTTCAACTCCTCGTATGCGATCTGATGGGCCGGGCGCGGCGGCCCGAGTTTCTCTTCTTCAACCTCGCGCCGGGCCCTCTTCCGCCTCCAGAGATAGAGCCACACCAACCCACCGACCGCCAGAACAACCGCCCCAACCCACAGGTGCGTCTTCGTCCCGGCCGCAATCTCGACCGGCGGCTTTATCTCCTTGATATCCTCTGCCTGACTCGGCTTGACGCTGTTGACCGTTATCCGAATCGCCTGGGAGCTGATCTCTCTCGGGCGGCCTTCTAAATCGGTATAGACAATCCTCACCGGTGGAATCTCGAATTCACCCGTATCATAGATCGAGATGATGTAGGAGTAGCTCTCCCTGATGGCCCCAGTCTCTGTCTTCCGGGGCTCGAGAACCTCGTAATCCCTGATCTCAAACTGCCCCAGATTTACGCCCATCTGTGGCGGTTCAACTGCTACACTCTCGGCTCTCGTGATTGTCAGAGTATAGGTGATCGGGTCTCCGACAGTAATGACTGACCTGTCCACTGACGATTCCACCAGAATCTGTTCCCGTTGCGCAAGACTCCTGGAACCGAGAAGAAGAACGGCCAACAGAGACCAACAGAAGACACTCTCTGGGAAACCTCGAGCGGTCACACCCCCTCCTTCGCCAGACCTTTCAACTTCTCCAGAAAGTCTGACTTCGTCAAATAGATTGTATCCACCTCTTCATTTTTGACGTAAACCTTTCCACCCCCCTTTTCGTCACCAACCAGCAGAACCTGAGGCGGTTTCTCCTCCAACTGAAGCGTCACCCTGCATCGGGGTTCTGTCAACCCGTAAACAGACAGGTCCGAAGGATTGTCCTCCACAAACTCCTCGGCCTTCAGGCTTTGCAGATCCGACAGGAGCTTTTCGACCAATCGGCCGGCTGGCCCTTTCCAGTCCCCTCCGGAGTCCTTTCGCCAGGCCCAGGTTCTCTCTCCACGAACAATCTCAATCCCCCTCACTTGATAGGTGTAAAAACGGAGGATCTTTCTGTCCCGAAAGTGGCTCACATCTTCTCCCACTCTGTCGAGAAACTGAGAATCGACCAGATAGACCGACGGGGCCGAGCTGTTCTTCACGTAAACCTTTTCGCCTCTGGTTCCCCCCACAGAGAGTATCTGGGCAGTGCTGTCACCTTCCATCTGCAACTCGATTCGGATTTTCGGTTCGGCAAGCCCGTACGGGGTCAGTTGCGCTGGTGAATCTGAGACGAACTCTTCTGCCTCAAGCCCCTCCAGGTCCCAGAGCAGATCGTTGATCTTCGACCCATCGGCCCGGACCTGAATCGGCTCCACAATCTGCCAGGTGGAGAGCGAATCTTTCTGACAGACCAGGGCCGTCTGCTCCCTCTCCAATCGTATCCTCTGGACCTTGTACGGCCGGATGGCCAGAACAGATTTGTCCCGCAGTTCGGTCGCCTCTTTCATCAGCACTGACACCAGGGATGAATCAACGGTGAAGGCCGGGTCCCGGGAAGCGTCCTTGGCGTAGTACCTCCCCCCTTCTCTCTTTCCTATAGCCAGGCTCTTGAGACCGTTCCTCTCACCTGTGAACAGCTCCACAATCACCTCTGGCCTGTCAAATCCGTACTTTTTCTCATCATCGATCTCTTCGGCGACGAACTCCTTGGCCCTTGCCTCGTGCAATCTTCTCACAATCTTTTCAATCTCATCCCCGTCGGCCCTGGCCCGAATCGGTCTCTCCAACATCCATTGATCGAGGGACTTGGAACAGACGATCGACTCCCTTTGCCGGGTGAGAGAGATTCTGTTCACTTCCCCCTTTTCGAAATCGAGGACCCTCTTGAAACGGAGGTCGTGGAGGCTCTTTTCAAGGGAGCTCAGCAGGCTTGATGAGACGAGAAATATTGGTGGTTCATCACCCCTTTTGGCGTAGGCGTACGTGCCTGTCGGATTCTTGGCCCCCAACATCAGGGAGCGGTATCTCTCCTCCTCCTCTTGTCTGATGCCCAGGGTGATCTGCGGTCGGTCCAGACCGTAGTCGGCGAGGTTTTCGGCCGAATCGGCCACGGTCCGACGGATTGTCGCCCCATCCAGGCAAGTTAAAATCTCCTCGATCTCCTCCTGAGAAGCCCTGGTCTCGATGGGCTCAACGAGGTGCCACACATCCGCTGAGTCTCTGAGGCAAAGGACGGCCCTATCAGGGTATGTCAGCCTCAACTCCTCGAGGTTCGCTCTGTCGAAGGGGAGGATTTCCTTCGGCGTCTCCTCTCTCCGCCCAGCCCCCTTGACCTCAAAGAAGTAGACGTAGGCGGCCAGAGCCAGGAAGACGATTCCGAGGATGAGAGTGCTTTTGAACCTCATATTACCCTCTTCTCCGCCACCAGACCGACAGGCCGGTCAAAAAGACGACGGCCGGAATGATGACCACCGTGAACCAGAAGATGGTTCGAGCCTGCCTGAAGGTGAGTGTCACCCGTCGGGTATCAGGAGATTTCGGGCGGATCGCGATCAGATCCTCCTCTTCTGCCAGCCAGCTCACCGTGTTCAGAAAGAGGTCTCCATTACCCGACAGCCCGAAGTAAGCGTTGGAGGCAAAGTCGGCATCGCCGAACACGACGATGCGGGCTTTGCCTCTCTCCTCGGGCTCCTCTTCGGTCCGGGTTGTATCGGTCCTATCACTCTTCGATTCGGCAGTGATCACAACAGCCAATGAGATAGGGCCCTGGGTGTCCTGGCCCTCGTCAAACTTGATGGTACCCTCCAGCGAACCTGTCTCGGCCCAACTGTGAGGACTCGTCTCTGCCAATATCTCCACGCTCAGGCTCTCACCCAAATCTTCATCCCTGGTCACAGACCGGGCGTAGGGGAAGAAGGTGGCGATGGCAAAATCCTCGGTGATATCTGTGTCACCAAAGTCGGTGACAATGGGGATGAACTCGTCTGCACCGAAGAGCTGGCCCACACCGCTCACATCCACCACCACATCACGACCGACGATCACCCCCCATCTCTTCAGATAGTCCTCCAGGCCGGCCGCCGGATGGGGATCGAGGAGGAAGAGGGCCTTGCCTCCACCTTCTAAGTACTTCGTAATGGCCTCCTTCTCGTGGGCCAACAGATCCTTCTGCGGCCCGGCAACAATGAGCACAGCGCAGTCCTCCGGAACCACCCCATCCTGCATGAGCAGATGACTCTTCACCTGGTAATTGTCAGCCTCGACGGCTCTTCTGGCGGTGCTGTACCCCTCTCGTTCCTCACTGTGGATGTCCCTCTCTGCGTGCCCCTCCAAAAAGTGGACGACCTTCTGCCCCTGCCTGGTCACCTTGAGCAGAGCGTTGGTGATATCCTCCTCAGTGGAGCCTGCTACCTTCTCCTCCCTTTCGTCCGTCTCGGCGATGATTGTTCCGTAACTGGTCACTCCGTACCGTCTGGCCTTTCCGGGATACCGATCCGGATCGACGAACTCGTAACTGATTCGGTCGGAGCCATAATCGTACTCGGTCAGCAGATCTTTCAGATGCTCACCCTCCCCCTCTCTGTAGAAAGCCGTGAACTTCACATCTCTGTCCAGGCCTTGGAGGATCTTGAGAGTCTGCCCTGAGAGGCTGTAGCGCTTATTGGAGGTGAGATCGACCCGTCTGTGGTGCCGATTGGAGATGAAATTGACGAGGACCACAATCCCCAAAACGATCAGACTGAGGAGCACAGCGTTGGCCCCGTACTTCATCCTGCGTCTACCCAGAGCGGCCGCAGCTCTCCCCGCATTCATGAGCAGAAAGCCGACCAGAGCCAGTCCCCCGATGATGAGCGACAGGCCAGAAAGCGCCCCGGGTGCCCCCGGAACAAGAGAGAGTACCCCACCGAAGAGGAGCAGCCCGAGGCCAAGATAGCCGAAGAGCACTGACCGATCTCTCATCCTTCCCCTCACCTCCACGTTGACGATTCGACCGAGCGAACGGTCAGAAAGATGCCCAACAGGGCGAAGCTCAAATAGAAGACGATGTCCTTGGTATCGATCACCCCTTTGATAAAATCATCCAGGTGTTCGACGATCGAAAGGTAGGAGAGCACTCTGCCCAGGGTGAGACCCACAAAGCTGGACATCCACCCGATCATGTAAAAGAGCAGGAGGGCACCGAAGCAGATGACGGCGGCCACGATCTGATTCTCCGTAAACGATGAAGCCAGAAGGCCAACAGATATGAAGGCAGCGCCCATGAGCAACAGCCCGAGGTATCCGGAGAGGATGGGGCCGAGATCGGGCTCACCGGACATCATCAGCACTACCGTGTAGAGAAAGGTCATTCCGAGCATGAGGGCATACACGATGAGACAGGCTCCGAACTTTCCCAGAGTGACCTGCCAGTGAGTCAGGGGAGAAGTCATCAGCAGCTCAATGGTACCTGATCGTCTCTCCTCGGCGAAGAGCCTCATGGTGAGCAGGGGCATGATCAACAGAACAATGATGGCCATGTTGTGAAAGAGGGGCCGAATGACCATCTCGTTCAGGTTGAGCTGACCGAGACCGTAGGGATACTGGCTGTACTGCAGGCACTGGAGGTTGAAGTAGGAGAGAATGTTGTAAAAGAAGAACCCGGACAGCAGCAGAAAGACGGTGATGACGGCGTAGGCGATGGGCGAGACGAAATAGGCCTCCAGTTCCTTTTCCAAAACGGCCAGACTCTTTCTCATCTTCTGTTCACTTCCTCATCCGCCCAGGCTGGCAAGGGGCCCCACTACGTCTGGACAGAGAAATATCGCTGAACCTGCAAAATGACAATTTCATAAAACTATGGATCATCTGAAAACAAGCCTTTGATTCCCTCATATTGTTATGAGCTCTGAATCTATCTCTGTGTCTCTGCGCCTCCGTGGCTGTTCCTACTCACACTCTCCTCGCTGGTAGTCAACTGGAGGTAGATCTCCTCCAAACTCATTCCGATGGGCCGCATCTCCAGAAGTCCCCAACCGTTCTTGATCACCGATGCGGCTAAGTCCTGGCGAACATCAACTCCCACCTGGCTGTCCACCTCGTACCCTTTCTCGCCCTTGTGGAGGGCTCTCATCACCCCTGGTATGGCCCGTATCTTGGCCAGAATTTGTTGTCGAGGCCCCTCGATCTGCAGGAACAGGGATTCGGACCCCTTCAGCTTGGCTGTCAGATTCTCTGGGGTGTCCTCGGCCACCACTTCCCCTTGGTTGATGATCACCACCCGGCCGCAGGTCATGCTCACCTCCGGCAGGATGTGGGATGAGACGATTACGGTCCGGTGGCCGCCGAACCTTTTGATGAGCTGGCGCACTTCGATGATCTGTTTCGGATCGAGGCCGGTGGTCGGCTCGTCTAAGATCAATACCTCGGGGTCATGTATGAGGGCCTGGGCCAATCCTATCCTCTGTCTGTACCCTTTGGACAGCCTGCCGATGATGGTATCCTTCACCGTATCGATGCGGCACAGTTCCATGATCTCGCCAACCCTCGATTTCCGCTTCCGCCCGTCGATACCTTTCACTTTTGCGACGAAACGGAGATAATCACGAACCGTCATGTAGGAGTAGAGGGGCACGTTTTCAGGGAGATATCCGATGCGCTCGCGGGCAGCGATGGAGTCCTGGGAGAGATCGTAGCCGGCCACCCGAACCGTACCCGATGTGGCCGGTAAGAAGGCGGTGATGATGCGCATCGTGGTGGTCTTCCCGGCGGCATTTGGCCCTAAAAAGCCGAGGATTTCGCCCTTTTCGACGCTAAAGCTCACCTCCTTAACAGCCGTAACGCTTCCGAACCGCTTTGTCACGCGATCGACTTCGATCAAGGCTCCTCCTCTTACTCCTGGAGAATCGCGTCCTCGTAAATCTGCACCTCTTCGGCCTTGAGGGCATGATCGACCATCCGCTGATAGGCCTCGCTCTCCCTTTGGCGCTGCAGGTCGGCAGCCACCCGGCTTTTGGCCTGCTCGAAACTGAGTTGTCCGGCCTCCCTCTTCTCGACCACTTTGATCAGATGCCAGCCCACGTCTGTCTTCACCGGTCCGCCAACTTTGCCCACCGGGGTCTTGAAGGCCGTGTTCGTGAACGCCTCAGATTTGCCTATGCCTGGGACGTAACCGTCCCGGGCAATGTAGCCCAACTCACCCCCGTAGGGTCGGGAGTCGAGATCTTCGGACTCAACCTGGGCCAGTTTCTCAAAGACCTCTCCGCTGGCCATCCGATCCAGCAGTTCTCTGGCCTCGGCCCGGGTGGTCACCTGGATGTGCCGCACGCGAACCCGCTCAGGAGCTTTATAGTCCTCCTTGTGGGCTTCATAATAGAGCCGGACATCAGCCGTGTCAATCCGGACAGTGCCCCGAATCTCCTGGCCGATCAGTTTCTCCACCATCAATCCCTTCTTCGCCTCGAAGGTCTGCTGAATGATCTCCTTGTCCCGGTCGTAGCCGCGCCGCTTGGCCGTGTCGTAGAAGAGCTCTGTGGCGATGTACTGCTTCAGAAAGGTCAACTTCTGTTCGGGATCCTGGAGCTGTTCGCGGACGTAAGGCGGCAGCCTCTCGATCCTGTCTTCCAACTCCTCCAGGGTGATCTCCCGATCACCGATCTTTGCCACCACCACACCTTCGGTCTCCCTGACGGCCTCCTGCTCCAGGGCTGTGGCCCGTTCCATCTCCTGTTGGGCGTCCAGAGACCGACCCATCCGATCCAGACACTCCACCATTCGCCGGTCCACCTCACGGCTCAAGCCGGTCTCCGTGGCCAGATGCTTCACTCTGACCCAGGCGGCCAGGGCGTTCTCATAATCGTGAAGCTTGTCCATGTAGATCGTGCCAATCTTATGATATATCTTGGCTCTTTTGTCGTTGCTCAGGTCGGATGCCTGCAAATAGTTCTCATACTCACTAATGGCCTGGGGATACAGTTCCTTGTTCTCAAGAGCGATGGCCAGCTCTCTTCGCATCTCCCCGGAGGGACCTCCATCAGGGCCGCGGGTGAGTATGAGGATGGCGAGTCCACAGAACATGGCCCCGGCCACAGCCAAATAGAGGATGTTCTTTTTATCGAGCACGGGGGTGGATCCTCCTATCGAAATCGGTTGGCTCGCATCCGAAAGAAGTTCATCAGGGGCTCCACGTATGTGCGATCGGTCATAATGTCTACGGGATCGATGTCCATCCGTTTGAACACCACGTCCCGCTCCCTCCTCTCTTTCGTATTCAACATCCCGAAGCTCTTACGAACCTCGGGATCGTAGGTATCGATCAGAATCTCTTCCCCCGTCTCCGCATCCTCAAGTTCGATCATGCCGATCTTGGGCAGCTCCAACTCCCGGGGGTCGGTGATGGTGATGGGAATGATGTCGTGTCGCCTGTTGGCAATTCTCAGGGCGGTCTCATACCCGGACGTGATGAAATCCGAAATGATGAAGACGACGGCTCGCCGGTTGAGCACCCGGTTCATATAGTCCAGAGCACAGGTGATGTCGGTGTTGAAGTTTTTTGGCCTGAAATAGAGGAGCTCGCGAATGACGCGGAGGACATGGTTTCTGCCCTTTTTTGGAGGAACGAATTTTTCGACCGCGTCGGTGAAGATGATGAGGCCGACCCGGTCGTTGTTCTTTATGGCCGAAAAGGCCAAGAGGGCACAGATCTCCACGCCAATCTCCCCCTTCATCTGCTCCACCGTCCCAAACTCCCCTGAGGAGCTGGCATCCACCAGGAGCATGACTGTCAGCTCACGTTCCTCGACGAACTTTTTGACGTAGGGGTGCCCCATCCGGGCGGTGACGTTCCAGTCGATGGTTCTCACATCATCGCCAGGTTGATACTGGCGCACCTCGGAGAATTCCATCCCCCGCCCCTTGAACACCGAGTGGTACTCACCGCTGAAGAGGTCGTTGACCAGATTGTTGGTCCGAATCTCGATCCGCCGGATCTTTTTCAGAATATCTTTGGGAAGCATTTACAGTTCTTTCGTCTCGCGTGTGCGGCCCATCTCTTTTCGACCTTTTGACTCTTCCACTCAATACTTATGGTACCTCAATCGTGTCAAAAATTTTCTGCACAACATCTTCGGGTGTGATCTCCTCGGCCTCAGCTTCGTAGGTGACGATGATCCGATGGCGCAAGACATCCATGCCGATCGATTTGACGTCCTCCGGTGTGACGTAACCCCTCCGCCGCAAGAAGGCGTGAGCCCTGGCCGCAGCGGTCAAGTAGATGGAAGCCCTGGGGGAGGCCCCGTACTCGATGAGCCCTTTCAAATCGTCCAACCCGTAGCTTTCAGGATTCCGGGTGGCAAAGACGATGTCGATGATGTAGTTTTTGATCTTCTCGTCTATGTAGACCTCTTTGATCAGGGATCGAGCCCGGATAATACTGTTTGGATCGATGACGGGTTGAGCCGAGGGGATGCTGTCGGCCGTCATGCGGTCCATGATCTCCCGTTCCTCCTTCTTATTGGGGTAGGTGATCTTGAGCTTGAGCATGAATCGATCCACCTGGGCTTCGGGCAGCGGGTAGGTTCCTTCCTGCTCGATGGGGTTCTGGGTAGCCAAGACGAGGAATGGGTTGTCTAGGGGGAAAGTGGTCTCTCCGATGGTCACCTGCCGCTCCTGCATGGCCTCCAGGAGGGCGCTCTGGACTTTGGCCGGGGCCCGGTTGATCTCGTCGGCCAGGACGAGATTGGAAAAGATCGGCCCCTTCTTGGGGGCGAACTGGCCGGTGCCCTGGTTGTAAACCATCGTCCCCATCAGGTCGGCAGGCAACAGGTCAGGAGTGAACTGAATCCTCTGGAATTTGGTCCTGATGGCGTCGGACAACGTCTTCACCGCCATGGTCTTGGCCAACCCCGGCACCCCCTCCAACAGCACATGACCGTCGGCCAACAGACCGATCAAGAGGCGATCGACCATGTACTTCTGACCGACGACCACCTTGCCAATCTCAGCATACAGCGCCTCTACAAACGCACTCTCCCTCTCAATCTTCTCATCGACGGCCTTGATATCCTGGTGCATAAGCTTCTCCCATCTAAATCTCTCCCGGACACAAATTGAGAAAGTCCAACAGATGAGAGTCGAAGGGCTCACCCTTTTTGCCCCTCCCCACCCCAGACTTTCAAGCGATTGGACTTTCAGATTTCAGAGATGGTTTTTATCAAAAAAACGCAACTGCTCAGCCCACCTCTCTGGATAACTTCATTACATCTGTCATTCCGGTTCCGACGATAGGAGGATACCGGAATCTCCTGACTGAATGGGGAGATTCCTCCATTCCGCTCCACTTCAGCCGGAATGACAGTGCATAGCTGAATAGTCAGAAAAAAACTAAAAATATACACGAATCAGTTTGAAGAAAGTTCCCAGAATAGGGGCTGCTCTCAGTGCAGCAGGGTGGGCTTACGTCCCCTTTTTGAAGAACTCCTGAGCCGTGGTGTAGATCTGGTCCAGATCGGCAGGGGAGGGTTCGTGCCGGGCAAACTTGACCATATCACAGATATTGAGTATCTTTTCAATCTCGATGATGTCCTCCTCGGGTGCTTCCCGCAGTTTCAGGCTGTTGACGATGTCACCGGTTGTGAGTTCCGCGGTCCGGAGGGAGAATCTGCGGTCGATGTAGCGACGGAGCGTATTGGAGATAGCCGAATAGTACTCCTTCATCTCTCCGGCTAACCGGAGCTCTGGAACCTTCTCAAGTTCTTCCAAGGCCACCTCTTCCGGGCTCTTGGTCTCAACCGGTGGGGCCACCTCTTCCCTCAAGCCCCGCCTCTTTCGAAGGTAGACCAGGCCTGCCCCTATTGAGATTGCAGCCAGAGCTCCTCCGAGCAGCAACAGGATCGATGGCCCAGCACCAGTGTCCTTGACCACAGGCTCGGTGATCTCCACTCGGATCGCCTGGGTGGTGAGGGAATATTCCCGCTGGGTCAGCTTGTCGGTGTACGAGAGGGTGAGCGGTCCGATCCGGGCCTCTCCTTCGCCAACCGGTTTCAGAACGTATCTGAACTCTTTAACAGTCAGCAGTTGGTCTCCCTTATTTGTAACAACGTTGGCGGAACCACTTCCGACGAGGTCGAACCGGTCGAAGTCAGGAGGGCCTGGCCATTGAAATTCGTATCGGCTCACATCTCCGATACAACTGGCCCTGACAGTGAGGGTGAGGTTGCGGTTCGAGGCCACCCGGTGGGAGTCGACCACTGCTTCCACAGCCACCTCGCACCTCTCGGGAAGGGGGGTGGCCGGTCGGGTTGAGTCTTCTGGGGCCAGGAGCCCCTGAGCTTTGGAACCAGGTTGACAGGGGAGAAGAGAGCACAGAAGAGGAACTGCAAGCCTAAAGGACGAGCGTCGAAAACCCATGGGCCGGGGCCCTCTGGCAGGTTACCGCTTTCCTTGCCCGGTGATGATCTCCTCCGGCCCTTTGCTCAGGTTTTCGATCATCCATTTGGCATCATCGGTCAAGTCGTTCTCAGGATAGTCGGTGAGGACCTTTTGGAAAGCCTGGCGGGCCTTGGCCGTGTCTGGCATACTCTCAGAATATATGAACCCGATCATAAACTGGGCCTTGTATGCGTACTTGTTGTCGGGGTACTCTTCCAAGAACTTCTGATAATAGGTGACCGCCTCCTCGAATTTCTGGTCCACCTGAAGTTGCTGAGCCTCGTTGAAGAAGTACTCCTGATAGGCCTCCTCTGAAGCGGATACGTCCTTTACGGTGGTATCGGCGCTCAGATGGGCGGTCATGAACTGGGCTTTGAAGGCGTATTTGCTGTCAGGATATTTTTCGGCAATTCTTTTGTAATTCTCTAAGGCTTTTTCGATCTGCCCGGCCTCATGAGCCTCCGTGGCGGTTGAATAGAGCTCCTCCGGGCTTTTCGGGGCGCACCCCACCCAGAGCAGAAACAGGCACAGGAGTGAGACTGCACCTGCCAACATAGAAGTTCTGGACATCGCCCGACCTCCTTTCTACACTGTGCAAGATTCCCACTACAAACCGAAAAGGGCATACAGAAGCATCCCTTTGTCGGAGAAATTATTTTTAAAGCTAATTGATCGAAATGGGAGAGTCAAGGGATTTTTTTGCCAAAAATGGGGCTCCAAGGGACCGGAGCCCGCCCTGCCCGCACGATTTCCGGCTAGTCCGATCTTTCGTAGGAGGCCGCGACCACGGCCCTGATACCGCCCCGGACATTGAACTCACCCACAACCCGGGCGCTCCGGGGCCGGCAGGCCCGGACGAAATCGTCCAGGATCTTGTTGACGGCGTGTTCGTGAAAGACCCCCACATCCCGATAGGCATGGATGTAAAGCTTCAGCGATTTGAGCTCGACGCATCGCCTGTCAGGAACATAGCTGATCCGTATCGTCCCAAAATCTGGCAGGCCTGTCTTGGGGCAGACGGAGGTGAACTCCGGAATAGTCAGCTCGATCGTGTATTCTTTATCCGGGTACTGGTTCTGCCAGGTCTCGATCTCCGGCTCGATCTTCAGCCCTCGGATCTCCTCCTGCAACCCTTCGTAAGAGTTCTGTTCCATCGCTCCCTCGTTCCGTTCAAAGAGATAGCCCCCAAGCGTTGAGAATATGAGCATTCAAATCTTCTAAGATCGGGAAAGAATATAAATGATCTCAAGAAGGGTTGCAAACCAAAATTACCGGCCCTTTGATAGCTCTGAAGGCTTCGGCCCGGACGGAAGGCTCGGATACAATCGAAGCCGGACCCGCACAGGGAGGCTCCCACCGAGTCGGGCAATGACAAAGAGGATTGTGTCATCATCCGGCTTGACCGGATGATCCCGGGGATTCAAGAGTGCCCTGTGGCATCAGATCATAATCTGCCCCCCAATCCTTATTTTGTAAAATTCTACTTTCCGGTTCCTGACACCTTTTCGTCAGACCGTGCTGTTACACGTGGTCAAAACACACGGTGCACAGTTGGGGGACGTGATGATTATGAGCAACGCTATTTGGTTGACTTCATGTTCGAATGGCGGGGCAAGCGGGCCATGATTCGGACATACCGAGATTGACCGCTTGTTTCCCTTCGTGAAATTGAGAGGCGACGCATGACAAACACCATCAAACTGCTCGACGTGGTGGCACTCGCCGTTGATCTACCTGAATACAACCTATGGCGCGGGCAAGTTGGTACGGTGGTTGAAATTCTGGCGGGCGGTAGAGCGTTTCAAGTCGAATTCAGCGACCGTGAGGGACGCACTTATGAATCGTTAGGCTTGCCATTTGAGATATGTTACGATTTTGCCCCGCTCTATTTCACTTTCAAGTGAAGGTGTGGTGATTGATCCGTTACCCTATCAGGGCCAGGTCCATTCAAACATTTGGAACAGCCAGAATTGAGGATAAAACTTTTGGGACGCTATACTTGCATGTTGGAGGGCTTTACCCATCCTCACCTCTCCTTTTTGATATAGATATCCGACGATGTGGCGAGGCGGATGTCGCAGTCGCCATTGCCAAGGGTTATCTCAGCCTGCTTACCGCCATTCTCTTTATACAGCATCGGAAAATCGGAGAGGATTTTACCGTGCTGCGTCCTGGCCCAGATTTTGACCGATGGGTTCGGCGGTAAGACCAGAGTGATGCGCTTGTACGTGGTGCTCACATCATACAACCCACCTACCGGCAGGGCTGCGATCTCCGATATCTCAATGGGACTGCTGGCACCTTCGATCTCAATCGAGGACTCGGCCCTCTTGACGATGACATATTTGTAGGAGTTGGACACGGACAGCACCTCTTTTACTCCGTCAACGAGAACAGGACATGAACCTCCCCTGATATCAAGAGAGCCGCCGACGTTTGTGGCTTTGATCGTCTTGTAGCTGCTTTTGATGCGCACGTCCCCAGAGATATTTTCAACGGCCACGGGATTTGAGTTGCCGTCGATCTCACAATCCCCGCCCACATCGGTGACCGTGATCTCTTTGTAACTCGACTGGATGTACACGTCACCTCCCACACTTTCCAGATCCACAAGGCAACTGGGACCGGTGATATTGACGTCCCCCTCGACGTCAGACAGCTCGATCGATTTGTAGGAACTGGTGATATCAACCTTTCCGGAAACACTCGTACCGCTGATCCGGTTGCTGTTGCCGTTAATGGTCAGATCTCCGTCTATGGAGAGGAATTCTATAGGTTTGTAACTGCCGGTGATGGTAGCCTCGCCCTGAACCTGGCGTAAGATAATGTCACCGCTGGTGCAGACGATGGTCGCCGGCCCTCCGACCGATGAGACCGTCACCGGCTTGGAGGAGGTGTCGATCTGCAGGGCCCCACCGATATCGGTGGCCAGAACCTCACCGCTCGTATTTCTGATTGTAACATCTGAACTCACTCGCCTTACCTCAGCCATCTTATAGGAAGTCACCACTTCCACACTCCCAGTGACGTCCTCCACTGCGACCTCTCCGCTACTGTTTTTCACTTCCATATCCCCATCACAATCCAAGATGGAAATCTCACCGTAGCTGTTTTCGGCCATTATTGCGCCATTGCATTTCTGAATATCGATGCTCCCTGATTCGTTGACAACTTCGATTTTGCCTTCTATTCCCTCAATAGTCACGTCCCCGTAGCTGTTCTCCACGTCCAGAGACATCTGGCTCGGGATAGTGACTTCCAATTCAACTCCGCCCGACGGGGTGTAGACCCACCTTCCCCGGGAGAGCTTTTTCAACGTCCCACGAAACGTCCCGGCCTTGCTCTCCACTTCGATCTCCAGACCTCTCGGCATGTCAACGACAATTCTATACCCATCCCGATATGGGTTCACCTCCAACTCAGTCTCTCTGGAAAAGAGCTCCCTGGTCCTCTCGTCAAGATTGAGCATTTCCAAAGTGGCCTCCACGTGGATCTCATCCCTGTCCCACGATGAGACGGAGATGTCTCCATCTATGTTGTCAATATAGACCGTTCGGCCGGGACTGACTTTGAGAGCTCTCTCAAAGGTCTTGGTGAAGTAATCTTCCCTTCGGTCGTCCAATCCAAATGCAGCCGAATAACAGAAGACCAAGCTGAGGATGGGGGAGGCAACAACATTGAAAATCTTCATCCTTCAAACTCCTTCCTCCTTGAATTTGAGACCGATTATCCCTTCGTCAGCCCCAAAAGCTCGCTCAGTGTCTCCTTCTTGTCCTGGTAGGCGGCCAGGAGGTAGCGTCGGATGTGGGTGTTGGCCCTGTTCTGTTCCAGCGCCTCCTTGCACCGCACGATCTGCTCATCAATGGTCTCAAGTCTGTCCCGGTAAAGGAGCAGCAGATCGGTGTCTGCATTGGCCACCAAGGGAAGGGCTAGTTGCTCTAACTCAGCGATGGCTCGTTCGTACTCCATTTCTATCTCTTCGACTCTGGCCAGGGCTGAGGAGGTGAGCAGGTTCCGCGGCTCAGGTACCGCCCTTTGGGGTCCGATGATGAGAAGATACGACAGACCGAGGGTGATGATGAGTAGGGCTGCGATCTTATAAGGGAGATGCCGCTTCGGGGTGATGATCTCAGAGAAAATCCTGGCGAAGAGAAAGGGTTGAGATTTCCCCCTTTCCCTGGTGAGTCTGTCCTCAATCTTGGCCCAGAGCCAGGGGGCCGATTCGGGTGCAGGGAGCTTTTGAGCCTGACGTTGGATGAGGCCATCGAGGGTGAAAGCTTGCCGGCATTCGTCGCAGGATCGGAGGTGGTCATCAAACTCCTTCTCCGAAAATCTTCCCTGCCAATAGAGTTGATATTTATTGCACCTCATCTGTCTTCCATCCCCTCAATCGTTCTCCCAGAACTTCCCGCAATCGAGCCTTGGCCCCAAAGATCTGGGCCTTGATTGTCCCCTCCTTCATCTTCAGGATTTCGGCGATCTCCCGCTGTTTGAACCCCTGAACGGCAAAGAGAACGAAACAGGCCTTCATCTTTGGGGGAAGAGTGTCGATCGCCTTTTGCAGATGGTGCCCAAGCTCCGTGTGCGCCTGCTGCGAGACCTCGGCCGCCTGCTCCAGAGGGACGCCCACCGAATGTCTCCTCTTTTTCAGTTCATCGAAACAAGCGTTGACGACGATCCGGTAAAACCACGTGGAGAAGGCCGAGTCAAATTGGAACTGGCCGATCTTCCGATACAGGTTTATGAAGGCGTTCTGAAGAGCCTCCTCAGCGTCCTCTTTGTTGCTGAGCATGCGGTACGCCACGGACAGCATCGGCTCTGGGGATGTGAAGAATTTCGGAGATGGCGAGGGAAAGGACCGATGGGTTTCATCGGCCCTCTCTCAGTTCGAGAGTGAATTCAGTACACACATAGCAGCGAGAACACGTCATGCACCTATGGTCAGTGCATTGTTCCTGTCATTGATCTCCTGCACCACTCTCTCAGTGAAGGTTTCGGTGTCCATCGGGCCGAGGTCTCTGTTGTCCCTTCTTCTGACCGCCACAGTGTTGGATTCGGCCTCCTTGCTCCCTACTACGAGCATGTAGGGCACCTTCTGGACTTGAGCCTGACGAATCTTGTAGTTCAGTTTTTCGCTCCTGCCGTCCACTGAGGACCGAACGTCGGCTTGGTGCAGGCGCTCGTTGACTGAATTGGCGTAGTCTCCGAATTTGATCCCGCTGATGGGGATGATCCGCACCTGTCGCTCACCGGAAGGACGCGCGCCTGGACCGGGGCCAGCCAGGTGGGGAAAGCTCCACCGTAATGCTCGGTCAGAATGCCGATGAACCGCTCGATGGAACCCAAGATGGCGCGATGGATCATGACCGGATGATGCTTACCTCCGTCTGGACCGATGTAGGTCATGTCGAATCTCTCCGGCATGGAGAAATCGACCTGAATAGTACCGCACTGCCACCACCGCTTGATGGCATCTTTGATGTGGAAATCTATTTTGGGCCCGTAGAAAGCGCCTTCACCAGGATTCACTTTAAACTGGATCTTCTTAATCTCTAAAGCGGTGGTCAAAGCCCTCTCTGCGTTCTCCCACATCAGCTCGGTGCCCATTGACTTCGGAGGTCGAGTGGAAAGTTCTATCTGATAGTCTTTGAAACCGAAATCGGTGTATATCTCAACGACCAGATCGATAATATTGACAATTTCCTGCTCCAACTGCTCGGGAGTGCAATAGACGTGGGCATCATCCTGGGTGAAGGCTCGGACACGGAAAAGGCCGCTCAACACCCCTTTCAGCTCGTGTCGGTGCACCAGGCCCAGTTCCGCCATCTTTAAGGGTAAATCTCTGTAAGAACAGAGAGTGTTGCGATAGACTAAAGTGCCCCCCGGGCAGTTCATCGGCTTTACGGCGTAGGTCTGTTCATCGATCTCGGTAAAATACATGTTATTGCGGTAATTTTCCCAATGGCCGCTCTGACGCCACAGTTGTTCATTGAGAATCATGGGTGTCTTTATCTCCAGGTAGCCCGCCTTCTGTAGCTTCATCTTTAAGTAGTCCACAACTTGATCGTACAGGATGACTCCTTTCGGATGCCAGAAGGGGAATCCCGGTGCTTCATCGTGGAAGCTGAAAAGGTCGAGATCTTTGCCAATCTTGCGGTGATCCCGTCTCTTCGCTTCTTCAATCTGTTTGAGGTACTCATCCAGTTCCTTCTGGGTGAAGAAGGCCGTGCCGTAGATGCGCTGCAGCATTGGTCTCCGTTCGTCCCCTCGCCAGTATGCCCCGGCCACGCTCAGGAGCTTGAAGGCTCTCAGCATCCCTGTCCTGGGCAGATGGGGTCCGCGGCACCAGTCGATGAAATCCCCCTGTTCATAAAAGCTGACCACATCGTCCTCGACTTCGTTGAGCAACTCGATCTTGAAATTTGCCCTCTGTTCTTCCAACTTCTTGAGGGCCTCATTTTTTGGCATTTCTATGCGCCGGATGGGAATATCCTCTTCGACGATCTTGCGCATTTCCTTCTCGATAGCCTCGAAATGTTCTGGCGAAAGTGTCTCCTGCAGATCGAAGTCGTAGTAGAAACCGTCCTCAATGGTCGGCCCGATGGCGAACTCGACCTCTTTAAAGGTGCGAAGAACAGCCTGGGCCATGACGTGGGCCGTGGTGTGGCGAAGTATGTCCAAGCCCTCTTCGGTGCCGGGTTTCACAATCTCGACCTCTGCATCCTCTTCGAGCGGACAATAGATATCCACCAATCTCCCGTTGACCTTGGCCGCCAGAGCCTCTTCCGGTTTAATATCAAGTTCAGACAAAAGGTCCTCGGCCTTGCTCACCTTGGGAAAGGACTTCGAATCCCCATCTGGAAATTTTACAGTCATGTCAGCCATTTTTCCCCTCTCTATTTTGCCTTGCGCTTTTCATGTCGGCCGCGGTCATAATCTAATCTTTTCCCTAAAGTTTTGCGTGTCCAAGCCCACCTCGTAGAAGGGCAACTTTCCTCTGACTCCTACCATACCGCCTCAATAATATCCGATTCTTTGATGGCTCGATCTCTTGTTACGGCCTTAGTTGAAGAGTCAACTAAATTCCGGTAGACCACCCCCGGAGCCACCATCACACCATCACGCAACCTTAATTTCTCATCGAGGGTCTCAACACAAGCCTTTTCACACCCATAACCCTTTCTCCCTTCTAAAAATCCAACCTTCCAATTTCGTCAAACCATCCGTTAGCTTCTATCGTTCCGTTATCCATTTTCTGGTTTGCAATATAATACATCCTCTGTCAAATGCCAATAGA
>JBHIER010000001.1:0-29612 GCA_046760705.1 bacterium | reverse complement strand
TGCCATTGGAATAGACCCATGTGTCCTGTTCTCGAGGTAGGTAGAGTCTGAGTTACTTGTAGAACGTCCGAATCATAGCCCAGGTCAAATTCGATTGAGGCCGCGTCAAGGGTATTGGACAGAAAGATTGTTATCGCACGTTCTGCGTCTCCAGGAAACCCGCTTCCGTCCCCTGCTTTCAATCGTGCCTCTCCAGAAGCTACAAATGTACCCTGTCCCATGGTTACCGGTATCTCGGTACCCAGAGGATCGGCCAATACAACGTTTGATACAATTACCGGAACACTGCAGGATGGTGGAGTTTGTAACCTCTCAAAAGTCATATCAGCGATAGAACCGACGCCAGGTCCGAAATAATGCTCGCTCGTCATGGCCACTCTTATACCGCGGTCTATGGAACTCCAACTGAAGATGCCAAAATACAAGGATCTTGGTGTTTTCTTGACCTCTTTCACTCGAAGTATGGTTGTATCGAAAAGGAGATCGGCTTGCAGGGCAGCCACGCTCGTCACATTAGAAAGAATGAGAGGCATCACTCCATCGAAGGAAGCATCTCCCACGAAGAGACGGTTGTCTTCGAAGGGAACGACAAAGAATTTGCCATCCTCTGAGGCGATATCGATCTCCTGGTTAAGATCATCCAATACAGAGACATCGCTCAGATTCACCCTCAGGTTCGAATCACACTCACCCGGTCTCCACTCGAAACCGAGGTTGAGGATCTCCCCAGAACCTTGGCCGATGAGCCGCCCACCATCGTCGGCAAGATGGACTGAGAGGCGGCCAGGTTCCAATTCCTGAAAGGATAGATGCGATAAAGGGGCTGTTCTGGAGGTTGGGACGACATCGAGAGGAATCAAACAATTGTCGTCATAGTTGACGCTGAAGTGGACCTGGGAGACCGGTCTGTCATTCTTCAGCGAGACTGAAACCCAATTTGTGTCGCTGAACATTCCGTACGTCTTCCCCACTCTCAAACTTGGTTCTCCAAAGACACCTCTTCCTGTGACCGGGAGTAGAATGAGCGGTTCGTCCGGGTCATCACTTGAAATCTCAATGGTTCCAGAATACATATCCAGTCTATCAGGGCTAAAGACAACGACCACATCAATCTCAGATCCTGCGGCGATGCTCTGGGGAAAGGAAGGGGATGTCACACGAAAGGCGGGGTTATCCGAGGACAGGCTCGTCACAATTAAATCGCCCACACCGACATTGGATATTGTGAACATTCTCCTGACAGATGCACACACCTCGACATCCCCAAAATCGATCTCGTTGACTGAGAGCTCGATGTGGGGCTCTTTGGCACTGCCGGAGAGTCTGACAAACAAAGTTTCCTCATCGGGATCGTCGCTCAATACAGCCAGGGTCCCGGCGCTCGAGCCGAGCTCTGTCGGAGCAAAAGCAACAACCACAGGAAGTTGGCTCCCCGCTAGAACAGTTTCCGGAAAGAGAGGAAGGATGACGATGAAATTGGGATCACTGGAGACAATGTCGAAGACTTTTAGATCAATCCATCCCCTATTGAACATGGTGAACGACCAGAAGGCCGTATCGCCAAGAGATACCTCACCGAAATCGTGCTCGTAGGCCGAGAGATCAATATCCCCAAACCCTACGGTAAAATTTCCATGAAGGAGGCTAACCTCCACAGGGACGCCCACGGAATCAGATGCCGTAGCACCGGAAAGATGGAGAGCATACAGACCGGAAGCTGCATTTATCCCCACGTGAAACCAGAGCTCCAAAATCCTCCCGCTTCCGGCTGGGATGGTACCTCCCTCCGGACTTTCAATGTTTAAACTAAGCATCCCCTCCTGATAATCGGTATGGATAACCGTTCCGTTCAACAGCCGACCGGTAGCTACAATTTTGCTCCAGCGCATCACTGAATCGGGATAATGTACCGTGAACTGAAGCCGGCTCAGAGCCCGCTCGTTCATCAGCTCTATCGGCACGACGTTGTCCGCACTGCCGGGAGCACCGGAGCTGTTCCCAATACGCAGGGCTGCCTGGGCGGCCACGGTGAAGCTGCCGTCTTCAGCTCGCCAGGGGAGTTCAAACCCGGAGGGGTCGGAAACGATGATATTCTCTAACCGAAGTGGATATTGATTGGGAGCAGTATCCGAGGCGACCTTAAAAACCAACTCAGCGATAACCCCGGCACCGGTCGGGATGAACCGATCTGTACCCGAAATAGCAATCCGTATGCCATCTTCGGTCGATGCCCAGTCGAAGATTTCCAAGACCAGTGAGGAAGTTCGCGGGGTCCGTTGGACATCTAAGACTACCAAAGAGGCTGTGTCGAAGAGAAGATCAAGCTCCACTAATGCAATATCAATACTGTTGGACAAATGGAGAGCAACGACAGCACCTGAATCGCCTGGCAGTCCGGCACCCTCAGATAGGGTCAGAAGGGCAGGTAGTTCAAACAGCCCATGCCCGTATAGAGTGAGAATCACCTGCTCCTCGTCGGGATCGTTGCTGAATACGAAGAGCAGGGTTGAAACAGAGCCCTCAGCTTGAGGCGTGAAAATGACAGTTACGGGTAGACTTTCTCCTGAGAAGATATTCTGAGGAAATGATGCTCTCTCGATAGCGAAACAACTGTCATCAGTAACAACAGAATCCACAGTGAGGTTTCCGTGGCCCTTGTTATAAAAGGCCAAGTCCCACCTGACTGTGTCTCCTACGAGGCAGTATCCAAAATTGTGGCTGGTATCGGGAACGACGATATCCGGCTGAGCCTCGAGGACTCGTACCTCTCCATCCTCAGTATCAACATCGAGGGTGTCTCCATCGGCTCTTAGAAACAAGATGTCTGAGAGCGTTACAGGTGTCACCCCGGGCAGAGCCCGCCCCAAAATATCAAAGCAGATATAAAGAATGGGCCCACTGCCTGGCTGAATCATCCGATCGGTCGTGTCCGACAGGAAAACTTCAACCTTACCTGGGGAGGGTTCGCTGCATCGCCTCGGCATGGAAGCCACCCGCTCCATCCATCCGACATAGGTAAATGCGATAGAGGTGGTATCGTAATTGAGGGCGAAGGAGCACTCCCTGATCCGGACCGTATTGTCCAGTTTCACAGGTACAGGAAGATCCTTGTGGCCTGGATAACCAGCTTTGTCCTCTACGCTTAACAGAACTTTTCCCTCAAGTATTCCCGTCCCTTTCAGTGAGACGGATTGCTCCGGTTCATCCGGATCGTTGCAATATATTGTAAGGGCTCCCTCCTTTTGCCCTTCATCGGTTGGGGTGAAGGTCACGGTCACATCTAAGCTGTCTCCCGGTGGTATTATTCTATGGAATTGTTGTCCCAGGGGCCTAAACTCAGCCGAACTGGAGGTTATGGTGACGACATCCAGGTCGCTCCGCCCACGGTTGTAGATGGTCAGATCCCATGAAGCAGTGTCGCCGACCAACACTTCATAAAAGTCATGCCTCGACTCTGAAAGGTCAATGTCTGGTTCGATCCCGCCGTAGACGGTGAATGTCCCGTCTGATGATATGACATTAACCGTCTCTCCGACCGAGTCGCGTGCCGACACCTCTGAGAGCGTCAAAAGGTACTGGCCGGAGTAGACTTGGGTAGCTACGGAGAAAAGGAAGCTTGCAATAGCACCTGAACCAAAGGGGATGGTCTGCCCCTCAGAGCCCTGAATAGAGAGCCTGGCCCTTCCGGGATCGGGCAGGCTCCAGTCGAAATGATCCAACTGCTGTGTTCGATCGGTGGGCAGAACGTTCCTGAGAGAGAGACCCGCTGAGTCAAAGTTGAGGGTGAAAGAGAGCTCGGATAATGCTTTCTCGTTGTAGAGGCGGATGGAGACTTCATTACCCTCACTCCCCGGACTCCCCGACGTCCCTACGACCCGCAATCCCGTGCCTCCGGAGATGATAAAAATCCCGTCGCTTGTAGTTACTGATACTTCAATACCCGAGCAATCCGCAAGGATAACGTTTGATAGAACTAATGGATACTCTCCGGGGACTGCCTCATCGTCCACATCGAAAAAAATGTCAGCGATAGAGCCGGTGCCAGCCATAATTCCGGGCTCAATTTTTACGATGGCAAACCGCACAATACCTCCGGTCATCACCCGCCATTCAAATACATCATAAATAGAACTCGAATCAGTCCTTACGGTCCGGGAAATATTTGCGATAGATAGCACTTTCGAATCATAGCCCAAATCGAACTGTAAAGCATAAATATCTCCCACTTCAGTATTATCCAGGTCAATCTGGACGAGGTTGCCCACACTACCCGGTGTACCGGAACCGCCTCTGACTGAGAGGACCGCTTGTTGGGCCTGGCTACCAGCCACAGCGATAAAAGCCACCAGAACCACAGCGAGAAATAACACTTTCGATCTCATTATTGAACACCCCCTATGAATGGGAATAAAGACGCGACCAGAACTCTGATTTTATCCAGAAAGAATTGCCTTGGCTGCAGGATCACTTGTCCCGCTCAGTGAGGAATCTCTCTTCGGCTGAAATAGAGTCATTGCATGACCTGCCTCCGTTCTCAGAGCGCTTTTCAACAGTCAGTATAGTCAAATTGGAGGGAGTTGTCAAGAGAAAACTTTGGCCACAGAGACCCAGAGAGAGTGGAGACATTTCACGGAGAATTATCTCAGATTATGCGTAAGAGTTAGAAGCGAAGATGTGGACGGAGAATAAACTGAGGCGAGAGAGGCAGTGGGGAGAAATGGTCACCTCCTGTACTCTGGTCCCATCTCTGTGGGGGGTAGCATGACGGGCAATACAGAAAAAGGCACCCTTGAACCCCCTTGGATCATCCGATCAAGTCGGATGATGACACACGGTTCATCTTTTCCTCGGTGATCAAGATCAAGAGAAGAAAAAAAACCGCGGCACCCCAAAGCGGGGACAGCGGCTGAAAAATTTGTTTCTATTTAGTGTCTGTCAGAAGAGACCCGTTTCCATGTCATTCCAAATTTTTCGGAACTCTTGTCCCTACCCCCAATCAAGTTGAGGACAGGCTTGATGCGGGGCCGGAATGACAAATTTGCTATTTTCGCACAGACACTACTTAAGCTTGGCTTCCTCAGGCCACAGCTTTGGCCTCGACCGGTTTCGAGAGTTCGAAGGTCAAACGGCCATCAATGTAGTCGATGAGAATCCGGTCACCCTTGGTGAACTTCCCCTCGAGGACCTCTTTTGCTAACTCATTGACCACCTCCCGCTGCAGCACTCTTTTGAGCGGCCTGGCTCCGAAGGCGGGTTCGTAGCCTCGATCGGCCAGATACTCCTGGACAGCCTCGGTTAGCTCGATATCGAGCCCCTGCTCTTTCAAGGCAGTCTTGACACGGTCAAACTGCAGCCCGACGATCTGCTTGATCTCATCTCTGCTCAGAGAATGGAAGACCAAAATCTCGTCGATACGGTTGAGGAACTCGGGTCGCAAGGCCTGGCGGAGAAGCGCCAGAACATCCTTTCTGATCTCCTCGTAAATCTCGGCCCGATTCTCGTCGGTGATCCGCATCGATTTCTCCATGATGAGCGGGGCGCCGATGTTGGAGGTCATGATGAGAATGGTGTTCTTAAAATCGACGGTGTGCCCTTTGTTGTCGGTGAGGCGGCCGTCGTCAAGAATTTGCAGCAGGATATTGAAGGCCTCCGGGTGGGCCTTCTCGATCTCGTCAAGCAAGATGACCGAATAGGGTCGGCGGCGGACGGCCTCGGTGAGCTGTCCCCCCTCTTCGTAGCCCACATATCCGGGCGGAGCCCCGATGAGCCGGGAGACGGCGTGGCGCTCCATGTACTCGGACATGTCGATGCGAACCATGGCGTTCTCATCGTCAAAGAGAAACTGGGCCAGGGCACGAGCCAGCTCGGTCTTGCCCACGCCGGTCGAGCCGAGAAAGATGAA
The DNA here is from genome assembly GCA_046760705.1 of bacterium. GTDB lineage: Bacteria > JBHIER01 > JBHIER01. The sequence goes on along the minus strand of JBHIER010000001.1, from coordinate 23,710 downwards.
GGAACCGATAGGTCGGTTGGGATCGCCCAACCCGGCCCGGGAGCGGCGAATGGCGTCGGCCACAGCAGCGATGGCCTCCTTCTGGCCGACAACCCGCTGCGAGATGCGCTCCTCCATCTTCAGCAGCTTGACCTTCTCACTCTCCAGCATCCTGGAGACAGGGATGCCCGTCCACCGGGAGACCACCTCGGCGATGTCCTCCTGGTCCACCTCCTCCTTGAGCATCTTCTTCTGCCTCTGCAGTTCGGCCAACTTGGCGTTTTCGTCCCCCAATCTCTTTTCAAGTTCGGGCAGCGTACCGTATCGGATTTCGGCGACCCGTCTGAGGTTGCCCTCGCGCTCGACCTTTTCCATCTCGCTCTTCATCTGATCGATCTCGGCCTTGATGGCCCGAATCTCGGTGATGGCCTGCTTTTCAGCCTGCCACTGGGCCTTCAACCGGCTGCTCGTCTCATTCAGGTTGGCCAACTCCTCCTTAACCCCCTTGAGCCGCTCCCTGGAGGCCTCGTCCTTCTCCTTCTTCAGGGCCACCTGTTCGATCTCCAACTGTTTGATGCGCCGCTCCACCTCGTCCAGCTCCTCGGGCATGGAGTCGATCTCGATGCGCAGTTTTGATGCGGCTTCGTCGATGAGGTCGATGGCCTTGTCAGGGAGAAACCGATCGCTGATGTACCGATGGGAGAGGACGGCAGCATCGACCAGGGCTGCATCCTGAATGCGGACGCCGTGGTGGACCTCGTACTTCTCCTTCAGACCGCGCAGAATGGAGATGGTGTCATCGACACTCGGTTCACCCACCAGGGTCGGCTGAAACCGCCGCTCTAAGGCCTTGTCCTTCTCAATGTGCTTCCGATATTCGTCCACAGTGGTCGCCCCGATGCAGCGCAACTCCCCCCGAGCCAGGGCCGGTTTGAGCATGTTCGAGGCGTCGATGGCCCCTTCGGCCGCTCCCGCTCCGACTACTGTATGAAGCTCGTCGATGAAGAGAATGATCTGGCCCTCCGATTCGGTCACCTCCCGCAGGACGGCCTTGAGCCGCTCCTCGAATTCACCCCGGAATTTGGCCCCGGCCACGAGGGCGCCAATATCGAGGGCCACGATACGCTTGGTCTTCAAATTCTCCGGCACATCGCCGTTGACGATACGGTGGGCGATGCCCTCGACAATAGCCGTCTTGCCCACCCCGGGATCGCCAATGAGGACAGGGTTGTTTTTGGTCCGACGAGCCAGCACCTGCAACACTCGCCTGATCTCCTCATCACGACCGATGACCGGGTCGAGCTTTCCCCGGCGGGCCAGATCGTTGAGGTCGCGGCTGTAGCGGGCCAGAGCTTGATAGGTCTGCTCAGGACTGGGACCGGTCACCCGCTGGTGGCCACGGATCTCCTGAAGGACCCTATAAATGGCGTCCTTGGTTATGCCGTGCTCCAGCAAGATCTCTCCGGCCACACTCTTCGGCATTTCAGCCATGGCAATGAGGATGTGTTCGGAGCTGACGTACTCATCCTTTAACTGATTAGCTTCTTTCAGAGCACCATTGAGAACGGCGTTCAGCTCGCCCGAGAGGTAGACTTGGCCCACCCCGCGGTGAGTGACCGTAGGCAGGCTCTGCAACGCCTCCTCGGTTTTATTCTTTATCCCATCAAAGCTGGCCCCGAGTTTCTTTATCACCGCAGGGACGACGCCCTCAGAATCCTCCAAGAGGGCTTTGAGAAGATGGACGCCCTCTATGGCCTGTTGCCCATGGTCCATGGCCAACTGCTGGGCCCTTCCCAAAGCCTCCTGAGCTTTGATGGTCAACTTCTCCAGATTCATCCTTCAGGCGCCTCCAATTCTACCGGCGGAGCGATGAGGAACAACAAAATCGGGAGCAGAGTGCCCTGCTCCCGATCTCCCAAAGATCGAGGGTCAATAGGCGATCGGTCCACCTTGCTCACTCCTTTTTCGGTTCCCCCTTCTCTGCCTTTTCAGCTTTCTTGTAGCTTTCGCTCCGATAATCGGTGGCGTAGAATCCAGGCCCTTTGAACAGCAACCCGGCTCCTGCTCCAATCAGCCTCTGCACAGGGCCACGGCATTGGGGGCATCGGGCCAAGGGGTTTTCAGTGATACTCTGAAACTCTTCAAAGCGGTAACTACACTTTCTACACTGATATTCGTATGTGGGCATACATTCCTTCCTCCCTTCGATTCACTCCAGAGCCACTACGTGAGGTGGCTCTTCAGTCTGCGGCTCCGCGAGGCATGGCGCAGCCGGCGTATGGCCCTCACCTTAATCTGTCTGGCTCGCTCCCGGGAGACGCCGTATTTGTCGCCGATCTCTTTCAGTGTGTATGTTTTGTTCGTGCCGATACCGAAATAGAGTTTGAGTGTTTCGGCCTCCCGGGGTGTCAGCGTTTTCAGGGCCTCATTGATGGCCTTGAGGCGAGACTCTGAGAGAAGATCGGTGTCCGGGGCCAACTGGCCCTCATCCTCGAGGATCTCATGCAGGTCTCGATCCCCATTGCTCGGGAAAGGGGCATCCATGGAGGCGTGTTTCGAGGAGAGACTGAGCGTCTCCAGGACCTCTCCATTGCGCATGTCCAGATGTTCGGCAATCTCCTCGGCCGTCGGAGGCCGCTCCAACTCCTGTTCCAGAGCGCCTGATATCTTACCGATCTTGTGAAGGGCGTTTATGCGGTTGATGGGAAGACGAACAACCCGCGTCTGATCGGCCAGGGCTTGGGTGATAGCCTGCCGGATCCACCAGACCGCATAGGAGATAAACTTGAACCCCTTGGTCTCATCGAACTTTTTGGCCGCCTTGATGAGGCCGAGGTTTCCCTCGTTGATCAGATCCAGCAGCGGCAACCCCTGCCCTTTATACTCCACGGCGACGCTCACCACAAAACGCAGGTTCGATTTGACCAGCGTGTCGAGGGCCTCCTGATTGCCCTTCTTTATCTCCTTGGCGAGCTGAACCTCTTGCTCGGCCGTCAGCAAGGAGATGTTGCTGATCTCCTTCAAGTAGAGGGCCAGGTGCTCGTCCTCCACCGATAACGGTCCTTTCCGGTCAGCAAAATCCGCCATCTCAGTACTCCCCTCCTTGACAGTACCTTTTAATCGACAACTTCATAATCGGCCTCCACGGCAGTCTCTTCACTCCCCTTCTTCTTGCCCTTCTCCTCTCCGGTCTCTTTGCCGCCAGCCCCGGCCTGTTGGGCTGTGGCCTGCTGATAGAGGGTGGCAGCGGCCTGGTGCCAGACCTGGGTGAGAGCTTCGGTGGCCGACTTTATCTCGTCGACGTTGTCGACTTTCAAGGCCTCCTTGACCCGGTTGACTGCCGCTTCCACCTTGGCCTTCGTGTCCGAATCGAGTTTGGCCTCCATCTCCTTGAGGTTCTTTTCGGTCTCGTAGACCATCTGATCGGCCCGATTCCGGACATCGATCGTCTCCCGGCGCTTCTTATCCTCCCCGGCGTGCATTTCGGCATCCTTCACCATCTTCTCGATCTCCTGTTCCGTCAGCCCGCTGGAGGCCTCGATGCGGATGGACTGCTCCTTGCCGGTTGCCTTGTCTTTGGCCGACACGTTTAGGATACCGTTGGCATCGATGTCAAAGCCCACCTCTATCTGCGGAACGCCCCTCGGCGCAGGCGGGATGCCGTCCAGATGGAAACGGCCGATGGTCCGATTGTCGATGGCCATCTCCCGCTCCCCCTGGAGAACATGGATTTCCACGGAGGTCTGGCTGTCGGCCGCCGTAGTGAAGATCTCACTCTTCCGGGTTGGGATCGTCGTGTTTCGCTCAATGAGACGTGTGCACACACCACCGAGGGTCTCAATCCCCAGCGAAAGAGGTGTAACATCGAGCAGCACCACGTCCTTCACTTCACCAGCCAAGACGCCAGCCTGTATAGCTGCACCCACGGCCACCACCTCATCAGGGTTGACACCTTTATGGGGATCTTTACCGAAGATGCCTTTGACCGTCTCCTGTACCTGCGGAACACGGGTAGAACCACCGACTAATATTACCTCGTCAATGTCGTCTGCCCCCAATCCAGCATCCTTCAATGCCAGCTCACACGGGCCGACCGTCTTTTCAATAAGATCGTCGATCAACTGCTCCATCTTGGCCCGCGTAAGGGTGATGTTCAGGTGTTTCGGACCACTGGCATCTGCGGTGATAAATGGCAGATTGATCTCCGTCTGAGCCGTGGTCGAAAGCTCACACTTGGCCTTTTCAGCCGCTTCCTTCAACCGCTGCAAGGCCATGGGATCCTTTCGCAGATCGATGCCCTCCTGCTTTTTGAATTCGTCGCACAGCCAGTCGATGATCCGCTGGTCGAAATCGTCGCCGCCCAAGTGGGTATCTCCGTTGGTCGACTTCACCTCAAAGACGCCTTCTCCCAACTCCAAAATCGAAATATCGAACGTTCCTCCACCCAGATCGAACACAGCAATCTTCTCGTTGCTCTTCTTGTCCAGACCGTAGGCTAAGGATGCAGCCGTGGGCTCGTTGATGATCCGGAGCACCTCAAGGCCGGCGATGCGACCGGCGTCCTTGGTCGCCTGGCGCTGGCTGTCATTAAAATAGGCTGGGACCGTAATAACCGCCTGAGTGACCTTTTGACCTAAATAGTCCTCGGCCGTCTGTTTCATCTTCTGAAGAACCATGGCCGAGATCTCAGGCGGGGTGTACTGCTTGTCACCGAGCTGCACTGTGGCCAACTCATTTGTCCCCTGCACAACCTTGAAGGGCACAGTTTTGATCTCTTGCGTAACCTCACCGTATCGACGGCCCATGAAGCGCTTGATGGAGAAGACCGTGTTCTGGGGGTTGGTGATCGCCTGCCGTTTGGCCACCTGCCCCACGTGCCGTTCACCAGACTTGGTGAAGGCAACCACCGAAGGTGTGGTCCTGCTCCCTTCAGCGTTGGGAATGACCACCGGGTCGCCACCTTCCATGACGGCCACACAGGAATTGGTGGTCCCCAAGTCTACGCCTATTACTTTTGCCATTTTTCTCTACCCTCCTCTATGTGACAAATAAGAGTTGGCGAAGGGTTCAAAAGTTCCCTCCGCCAACCATAAGAATTCACGCCGCATCAAGAGAGCCTATTTCACCTCCACAGCAATCTCTTTCGGCTTCACTTCCTCAGACTTGGGGAGGGTGATCTTCAGGACCCCGCTCTTGTAACTGGCCGAAGCCTTGTCGGGCAGAACCGTCGTCGGAAGGGTAAAGGACCGGACAAAAGAGCCGTAGGTTCGCTCAACCCGGTGGTAGTTGGCCTCCTTTGCCTCCCTCTGCTGCTTCTTCTCACCCATCAGAGTGAGCACGTTGTCCTTTATGGAGACTTTGATGTCCTTCTGGTCCATCCCAGGAACCTCAGACTCCACGATGATCTCATTCTCCGACTCGCGGATGTCGACATCAGGACTCCATACCCCCTCACCCATCTCGCCCCGAGCAGGAACCCGCCCCATGAACTCATCGAAGAAGCGGTCCATCTCATCCCTGATGTGGAACAGATCCCTCACTGGACGCCATCTCATCAACGTCATTCTCCTCACCTCCTTCAGTTAGATGCGTTTTGGCGAACTCATTCGCTCCATCACCATGGCGAATATATGTGCTGCAATTTCTGTGCCAAAGCAACTCAATCCGCATCGTTGCTGAAAGAGTCTGTTTTTAACCTATCAGTCTGAAATTCAAAATCTTATACATCTTAATAATCTCCCTTCAAAAACTCATCTACAATATATGAAATTAGAAGAGCGTTGTCAACCTGACAACGGCAATCGAGTTTATATGCCTATATGTCTCATGCAAGACAATATGGCAAAGAACTGCTTTATCTGGCAGTCCCAGCCTTGTTCGTATCCTTAGACCGCCGTGGCTGCAAATGGGATTTGAAAGGAACCCCTAAAGGGAACGTGGCGAGCGAACCCCTGAACTGACAGAGCAGAGGGGTCTTTAACTTTTCCACGTTTTGACTCTTCGAACTCCAGAAACATATTGTGTCGTGGGGGAGATTTTGATATACTTACTATCTGTCCGCACCTGTCATTGCTGCGAATGCAGGAATCTCCTGGAGATCCCTGCATAAGGTAAGGAGGATTGGGAGATCAGATTTATCGCCGACACCATGTTGGGCCGTTTGGCCAAATGGCTCCGGATATTGGGTTACGACACCCTCTATCTGGGCCACGAATCGGATCAGCGTCTGGCCAAGATGGCCGCGCAGGAGGGAAGGGTTCTGTTGACTCGGGACACCGATTTGGCCTCACGAAAGGGATTTCAAAAACTGCTGGTGCGCAGCCACCGTCTGTCGGAACAACTCTCTCAGGTGATTGAGGAGTTGGACCTCAGGGTGGATGACCGTACCCTCTCATTGTGTCTCATCTGCAATCAGCCCTTGGAAGAAATTGGGAAGGAGGAGGTTCGCAATAAAGTTCCACCCTACGTTTATGAAACTCATGCACGTTTTTACCGGTGCCCCCGGTGTAGGAGGATCTATTGGTCCGGCACTCATCTGGATCACATCCGGGAGGAGTTGAGAAAGCTGGGCCGCACCCTTTGATTTGAACCTAAGTCGTGTCCGTCCGAAGACATCCGCTTCCCTGTTCAAGCACCAGGCATTAGCATTTATGGCGATCGCTGTGATGAGCTGTGGGCCCAGTCCGCCTCACGAGGGGCGGAAGCATGTTTTGCTCTTGACATGTCGGGCAGTTTTGGATATTTTGTTCTGGAAAACTGAAGAAGAGTCTGAAAATATGATCAAGGGGAGATTGAGGGGGATACCGTCATGAAAAATCGGGCCATTGCGGCGATGTTTGAGCGGATAGGCGATGTGCTGGAGTTTCAAGGCGAACTCTCTTTTAAGGTGAGCGCCTATCGCAAGGCGGCTCGGGTGATCAGCGATCTCAGGGACGATATCGAGGCCATCTGGAGAGAGGGGAAGTTGCGACAGATTCCCGGGGTGGGCGAGGGGATCGCCAAGAAGATCGATGAATATCTGAGGACGGGCAGGATGAGCAAGTACGAAGAGGTGACCAAGACCGTTCCCGCCGGGCTGGTTGATCTGATGTCCATTCAGGGGTTGGGGCCGAAGACTCTGGCTCTGGTGCACAAGGAACTGGGTGTGAAAAACCTGGAGGATCTGAAGAAGGCCATTGCCAGCGGCGCTATGGAGTCCCTGGCCGGTATGGGGGCCAAGAAGGTGGAGAACATCGTCAGAGGGATTCAGCTCCAGGCCGCCAGCCAGGGGCGGATTCCCTTGGGTATCGCCCTGCCTCTGGTGGAGTCGGTTGTCGAGCAACTGGAAAAGGTCAAGGGCGTACTTCAAATCTCCCCGGCCGGGAGTCTGCGCCGGATGCGCGAGAATATAGGCGACATCGACATCCTCACCACAGGCCACGATGGCAGAAAGATAATCGACCACTTCGTCCATCTGGACCAGGTGGAAGAGGTGCTGGCCGCCGGCGAGACCAAGGGGAGCGTCATCGTCGAGGGGGGCGTTCAGGTGGATGTCCGGGTCGTCGAGCCGGACTCCTTCGGGGCAGCCATGCAGTACTTCACCGGATCGAAAGCTCACAACATCCGCCTCAGAGGGATAGCAAAGGAGCGAGGGCTGAAGATAAACGAATACGGCGTCTTTCGAGGGAAGAAGAAGATCGGCGGTAAGGACGAAGAGCAGGTGTATGCTGCTCTGGATCTGCCCTGGATTCCGCCGGAGATGAGGGAGGATCGAGGCGAGGTGGAGCTGGCCCAATCGGGCCGACTGCCGGATTTGATGGGATACGATAATGTGCGCGGCGACATCCACGTCCACTCCAATTACAGCGACGGGTCGGCCACCTTGAAGGAGATCGCAACCCGGGCTAAGAGACTGGGATATGAGTACATCGCTGTCTGCGACCATTCGGAATCGGCCAAATACGCCCGGGGGGTCTCACCGCAGAAGCTGATGGAGAAGATCGGGGAGATCAGAGCCATCAACAGACGGATCTCCGGCATCACCCTCCTGTCTGGAATTGAGGTCGATATCAGAGGCGACGGCAGTCTGGACTGCTCGGACGAACTGTTGGACAAGCTGGACGTCGTCGTGGCGGCCATCCACTCCGGGTTCAAGAGGAACGTCACGGCCCGGATGCTCAAGGCCATGGACAATCCGCACGTAGACATCATCGCCCATCCGACAGGACGGCTCATCTCCAGCCGCGAGGGCTACGAGGTGGACATCGATGCGGTGATGCGAAAGGCCGCCGAAACAGGCACCGCCCTGGAGATCAACGCCTATTACGACCGCCTCGATCTCGACGATGTCTCCTCAAGGAAGGCCAAAGAGATGGGGGTGAAACTGGCCATCGGCACCGACGCCCACCACATCGACCAGTTGTGGATGATGAGACTGGGCGTGGCCGTAGCCCGGAGGGGTTGGCTTGAGCGGGAGGGCGTGATCAACACCCATCCGTTGGGCAAGCTTCTCAAGTTTTTCGGTCGAAAAGACTAAATTCACAGCCGATGGCATAAGGAATTTAAGATTTGTTCCCAAATGAGAAATCTCTTGATAGTTCCGAAATCGCTCTTTTGCGAGTATAGGGATGCCGTGCTGTCCAGATGTAGTAGCCCCTTGCCTGCCTGTGCGTGAGCACGCAGACAGGTGGGCGTGATTCTTGGGGCGACAAGCCCCCTACCCTACAAATTGCTGCAGGCGTTTGAACCTTGGACATATCGCATTTCTGCCTGCTCGGCGTCTCGGTGGCTGAAGAATGGAACAGGCGGCTAACCGTTAGTGCGTAAACGGAAACCGGGCCGATGCAAACGAGTCAGTTAAGGAATCATTTCAAATGAAGAGAGAAAAAGTTGTGTGCACCCTCGGCACCAGCGATCGAACCATAGAACAGTTTGTGGATCTGTTGCGAGCGTATGGGATCAAAAGGGTGATCGATGTGCGCCGCTTTCCCACCTCAAAGTTCGACCACTTCAAGAGGGAGAATCTGGCGAAACAGTTGGAGTGGGCCGGATGCTCGTACGACTTCTTTGGTGATCGGTTGGGTGGATACCGGAATGGCGGGTACGACAACTACATGAAGACCGATCTCTTTCGGAAAACTCTGAGTGAGGTCGAGAGGTTAGCCAGGAGGGAGCCGGCCCTCATCCTCTGTGCCGAGAGGCTGCCCTGGCGCTGCCACCGCAGGTTTATTGCCGGCGAGTTGAGGGAGAGAGGATGGAAGATCATTCATATTTTGGAGAAGGGCAAGACCTGGGAGCCCAGAGAGCAGCTCGATCTGCTGAAGGGCTGAGCCTTGCGGTCAGCTTTAATGACCAAGGACGACATTCGAAACAGAATCTGGGACCTTTTGGAGGAGAAGGGGCTCGTCGCCTTTCCGCGGCCCTGTCACGGGCGCATTCCCAACTTCGTGGGGAGTGAACAGGCGGCGGAGCGAATAAGAGGACTGCCCGAATTCAAAGGGGCCGAGTGCGTCTTCTGTGCCCCCGATCGAGTGCTCAAGCGGGTCCGCGAACTGGTCTTAGAGGAGGGGAAAGTTCTGGCTGTGGCTCTGCCCCACATGGCCGGTTTTCTTCAGATTGAGGAGAGGGACCGTATCGGGCCGGCCACCAGTATCAAAGGATTCAAACGGTTCGGCAAACCGCTCAGGACGAACGTCGATCTCTTTGTTCAAGGCAGCGTGGCTGTGGATCTGAGCGGGAACCGGCTGGGCAAAGGCAAGGGATACGGCGATCGCGAATGGGACTATTTGCAAAAACAGAAGCTCATCCATGGAAATCCCCCTGTGGTGACAGTCGTTCATGAACTCCAGGTTATCGGCGAATTCTCGACCCTGATGACGCCCAGGGATAAAAGGGTCGATTACATCCTTACGCCGGAAAGAGTGATTAAGTCCTCTGGGGTTGCGGATAGGAGGTGAAAGCAAGTGAGATGTCACGCTCACCCCGAAGTTGAAGCAATGGGGGTCTGCATGGGTTGCGGCCGGGCGATTTGCGGTCAGTGCCGAAAGGCGATGAACGATAAGAACCTCTGCCCGTCATGTTTTGAGGCCGGCCCTTTTGATCGGTTCGATTTCAGATTCGGATTTAAAGATTTCGGTAAAGCGTTCAAGGATTTTATCTTTATGGCCGGCCGGTGCCCCAATTGTGACCGATTCATTCGACACGATTTCAAAGTCTGCCCCTATTGTCAGACTTCTCTGAGAGTCAACTGTTCGGAATGCAACAGAACCTTGGAGCCGGACTGGGTGGTCTGTCCCTATTGCGGGCAAAAGAGATAGAGCCGTATTACCCTGGGGCTATTGATGGCATCATTGGGTCACAATCTGTCAGGGCTATCAAGGCCTTTCAACGGACACCGGACCATGCGCAGTGGCAAAAAATCATTGACTCTACCCTCGGCGACCTCCCGCAGATTCCAAAAAGGAGAATTATCTTTTACACGTATACAAAAATAAAGGGTGACCTGAGAAAGAAACTTCCCCAAGTTAAGGATCGCTTGTCGGGGGACAAGTTTTTAATTGCGGCCTATATATTTGGCTCATATAGCAAGACGGAAGAGGGGGCTTTGAGTGATATTGATATCGCCTTACTTCTCGATGAGAACCTCGCCACCGAAGACAGGAAAAAATGCGAATCTTATGTCTATTCTCAAATCATCGATGTGTTTGAGGATAACAGATTCTCTCTGAAGAGATTGAGCGATAAGTATCGATGACTCTCAATGAGAGAAGCATGTCCAAACATTTAGAGGAGTTAGATAAGTCCATAGAGATTTTGAAAGAGCATCAGAAAGTCTCACAAGAGCAGTCTTTAAAAAACGCCACTCTCCAAGACGCTGTGTGCAGGAGATTTCAAATAGCCACCGAATGTTGTATCGATTTAGGCAATCATGTCATATCTGGTTATGGGCTCAGACGCCCAGAAACAAACAGTGATATCTTCATCATACTATTCGAATCGGGCTATTTAGGTGAGAAAGACTTTGCCGAGAAGATGGTCGAAATGGTAAAATTGAGGAACCTGCTGGCCCACTTGTGCTTGAAGGCTAATCTGGACTTGGTTTACTCGCACCTAAAGAGCGATATGTGGTTGTTTAAAGAGTTTCAAAAGATAATTCTCAAGCTCATTCCTGCTGATGAGAAAGATCAGGAATTATGGGAATGATGGTGTTTATGTTTTGTATTTGTTAAGTGACGCCCGGACTTTCGCTGAACATGATAATACATCCACTATGAAATTTGGCGCTACTTTCTCCATACCATGAAAATTTATCCCAGATGGCTTGAAAAAGGCTTCGAGCCTTTCGATCCGCTAAATTTGGCTCAGCGGACCCACGAGATCGTTTGTCGAGGCTCTGCCCGAAAGTATACTGACTTCTATAAGGTGGGTGTTTACGGAGGAATAGCCACTGGCTACCTGGTCGGCTGCTGCCTGCGATGCTCTTTTTGTTGGGTGGATTGGTCGCGGGATTTCCCGGAGAGGCACGGCCAGTTTTATACGCCTCAACAGGTGTTCAATCGACTGATCAATATTGCCGGGAGAAAAAGAGTGGACAAGTTGCGCGTCTCCGGAGGTGAGCCGACCTTGAGCCAGGAACATCTGCTGGCTCTTCTTGACTTGATCGATGCTACCCACTATCTTTTCATTCTGGAGACGAACGGCATATTGTTGGGTCAGGATAAATCGTACGTTCAGGCCTTAGCGAAATATCAAAATCTTTATATTCGGCTGTCGATCAAAGCCGGCAACGCTGAGGGATTTGAGCGCCGGACCGGGGCGTTGGGTGAATTTCATGAACTTCCGTATAAGGCGGTGGAATATCTGCTCAAATGCGGAACCTACTTTCGCGTCGCCTCCATGAGCGATCCACGACTTATGCCCCCGGCAGAAAGAGCCGAAATGATCGCCAAACTTAAAGCCATCGGATACGATGACTACCTGGAGGAAGAGGACTGCGATCCTTACCCCACATCTGTGGCCCGATTGCAATACGCCGGGTTCAAAGTGTTCTGACAGTATGAGGGAAAATGAGGGAAAGAGGCGATAAGAAAGGCGTGATTAAAACTCTGATCGAAAACATTGGCGGCTCATTCTCTCGTAGCTTAGGCATAGATTTGAGTGACGCAGATTCTCAAGAAATCTTTAAGTGGTTCTTCGCCTCCCTCCTTTTCGGAGCCAGGATATCGGAGCCTATAGTGGTCAATACGTATCGGGAGTTTGAATCAAAGGACGTTTTGTCGCCGGAAGAGATTCTTCAAACCGGATGGGACGGATTGGTGGAAATCTTGGATGCTGGCGGCTATGTGCGCTACGACTTTAAGACGGCGACGAAGTTGCTGGAGATAATGGAAACGCTCAAAGACGAATACAACGGCGATCTAAATGCGCTTCATCGCCAATCAGAGAGTTCCGGGGATTTAGAGCGCCGGTTGCAAAAACTGGGCAAGGGCATCGGCCCGGTGACGGTCAACATTTTCTTAAGGGAGCTGCGGGGTATATGGAGGAAGGCCGATCCGTTGCCCCAGGAGCTGGCCGTTTTGGCCGGCTCCAATTTGGGATTGGTCAAGACCAAAAAGTCTCGGGAGGTTCTTGGTGAGTTGAAGAGGCTCTGGCAAAGAGGTGGTGTGAAGGGGTGGTCCTTCCCCGATTTTGAAAGTGCTCTGGTCAGATTGGGCAAAGACTGGTGCCGAAAGAAGAGGTGTGGGGTGTGCTTCGTTAGGACGTCCTGTCAGAAGGTGTCCTGATGATGCTCACAAAATGTGTTACTCCTCTAAAATCTCTTCCAGTACCTTTAGCGCTTGTTTGTCCCTTGACTTTCCCAAATAGTAGATTGCCCTCTTTCTGATCCTCATATCGGGATCGTGCCTCGCCACTCTTCCCAAGATGGGGACGACCCGGTCATCATCAATCCTTCTTAGAATCGAAAGAGCTCTGCTGCGGATGGCAGGATGTTCTCCCTCTTTCAGTGTTTTCTCTAATACGGGAATAAGTTCATCGGGATACATCTTCCAAAGGGCAGAGAGGGCGTGCAAGCGCAACTCTTCCTCCTCGCTGAGTCCTTCAGAATCAACGCCAGCATCCCATCCATCCCAATCCCAGTAGAAATGGGATTGCCTCTGCATGAAAGTGTTGAGGGAATTTCAGGTTTTTCGGCTAATCAGTTCTGGATGCAATTCAGGTATTAAACGACGAGATCCGTTTTTTCCTTGACATCTCAGGCTCCTTCGGCTATATTACCATTCAGGCGGAATTATGCTGCAAGTGCTCGTAGTATAACACCACCGCATACGCCTGAAGGTCTCCGGAGTATTTGGCGACGCAAAATTCAAAAATGCTTTGACTCCAAGGTATGAAGCCTACTGCTTACATTGAGACGACCATTGTTAGCTACCTGACTTCAAGATTGAGCCGGGATTTGATCATTGCTGCTCATCAACAGTTAACCCAGGAGTGGTGGGGGGATCGTCGCCAAGAGTTCGATCTATATGTGTCAGAATTGGTGGTCCAAGAAGCTGGAGCGGGGGACCCGAGCGAGGCCCAGAAGAGACTGGATGCCCTTGAGGATATACCGCAACTGGAACTGAGTGAGAATTGTCGCAGCTTAGCGAGAGAGCTGCTTGACAGACATGCGGTACCAGCAGAAGCTGTCGAGGACGCACTGCACATCGCCGTATCGGCTGTTCACGGTATGGACTATTTGCTCACCTGGAATTGCGCTCATATTGCCAACGCTCAGATGCGAGAAGCAATCGAAGGTGTCTGTCGTGCGTCTGGATATGAACCGCCAATCATTTGTACACCAGAAGAATTGATGGGAGATAAGGCATGAGGGATCCGATCGTCGAAGAGATCAGAAAAATTCGTCAGAGGCACGCCGAGAAGTTCAATTATGATTTGGATGCCATATTTCAGGATTTGAAAGACAAAGAGCGCCAATCTAAGCGTAAGGTGGTCTCGCTCTCTCCCAAAAGCCCCAAGGAAGTCGCTGCTTCCAGGTAACATCTGGTAGCATCGGGATTATCGAGATCAACCCGTTTCATCCATTATCAAAAGACCCACCAAGCAATTCTTTTTGTTACTCCTCTAAAATCTCTTCCAATACCTTTAACGCTCGTTTGTCCACTGACTTGCCCAAATAGTAAATTGCTCTCTTTCTAACCCTCATATCGGGATCGTCCTTCGCAACCCCAGCCAAAATGGGAACCACCCGTTCGTCGTCAATATTTCTCAGGATCGAAAGGGCCTTACTGCGAATGGCAGGATGTTCTTCCCCCTTCAGTATCTTCTCTAATACGGGAATAAGTTCAAAAGGGCAGAGAGGGCGTGCAAGCGCAACTCTTCCTCCTCGGTGAGGTCTTCAGACTCAATGTGATCATCCCAATCCCAGAAAAAGTGAGCGAAGTAGTCCGTGTCAATCGGAGGAATAGGAGGCACGGGCGGAGGTAGCGGAAGCGCAATCGGGGGCGTGGGAGGGATGTCCGTATGCTCCAGCGCCATTCCCAACGCCTCTAAGGATTCTGACAACCCATCGAAATTAAAATCGAGCTCCACGTTATGGAGAGCTTTCATTCCGACTTCAAGTCCTTTTAATCCCTCCTCTAAGCCCTTTAAGCCTTCGAGTCCCCGCAATCCTTCAAGGCCCGAAAAGTCCAAGTCGAAGCATTCATCGGAACACTCAAAATCCCAATTATTACAGTTCCACCTTTCCTTGCTCGCCTTGTTTTTCTTTTCAGGCTTTTCATCATCGCGTGCCGTTGCGAACGAGATGCTAAGAAGAGCAGCGAGGCTCACAATCATGATCCCAAAAAGAATGCGTTTCATTTTTCATCCCTCCTTTTTGAACTCCAAACCTTTTACTTCCCTCCCGCTCGGGTGGGAGTTGCACTCCCCCGCGTTGATTTAACCATCTCGGTTTAGAGGCAGGAGTACAACTCCTGCCCCAGCACTTATAGCGCCATTCTACTTGCGACCATGCACATGACGCAAAAGAAGTTGTTGCGAACAAAACCCCAAAGCTGACGTGTCGAATGAAAGTAGGTCTTTTCATTTCCACTCTCTCCTTACAAGTTCATTTCCCTTCGATGATCTCCAGTAACGCCTTTCGAGCACGCGGGTCACCGGACTCACCCAGCCAAAAGATGGCCTTCTTGCGGATGTCGATATCCTTATCGTTCCTGGCAATATCGATCAATTTTGTCACAGCTCGCTCCCCGCCCACCTGGCTGATGGAAAACACGATCTTCTCCTTCACCTCTTTGTCCGCGGCTGACTGATAGATGTCCCACAGGGCATCCAGTGCCTCGTCTCCCCCCTCCTGGCCGATCCAAAAGACCGCATTCTCTCGGACGTCTGGATCGGAGTCGGTTTTGGCAATGTGGGTTAATGTCTCAATGGCCCTTGGCCCACCGATCTGGGAGATGGAGAAAACCACCTTCTCCCGCATATCAGACTCATCAATCTGATCGAAAAGCTCGGTCAGAACTTTGAGGCTGCTTGTCCCCCCTTCCTGACCGATCCAGAAGATGGCCTTCTCCCTTATAGCAGTGTCATCGTCGGACTTAGCGATCCTGGCCAATATGTCAATCGCTTCCTGGCCGCCTATTTGGGATACGGAAAACACAACCTTTTCCCGGACCGTATGGCTCGTAGCCGCGTTGAAAACGTCCATTAGAGCAGGCAACGATTCACGTCCACCTTCCTGTCCGATCCAGAAAACGGCGTTCTCTTTGATGTTGGTGTCATCGTCGGTCTTGGCGATTTTGGTCAATAGATCAATCGCCTTCGGCCCGCCTATCTGTGAGACGGAGAAGACGACCTTGTCCCGCACCTTCTTGCTCTGAGCCGTGTCGAAAATGTCCATTAAAGCATCAAGGGACTCGCGCCCCCCTTCCTGGCCAATCCAGAAGACTGCTTCTGCCCGAATTTCAGGATCGGGGTCAGTTTTGGCCACTTCCAGGAGGATGGAGATCGCTTCGCTGCCGCCGATTTGGCTCACTACAAAGACCGCCTTCTCCCTCAGCTTGCGGCTCTTATTGGTTTTCAGGACATTCTTGAGGATAGGTAGAGCCTGCTCGCTATCCATTTGACCGATGGCCGCCAGCGCTTGGAGTTTGATGTCCTCGTCCGGGTCCTCCCCGGCCTCTTTGAGGAAAACCTTGTACTCGGCCTTGCCCAACTGATAGAGCTTCTTGGCCAATACCACCATATTTGACTCGGCGTCGTCCACGTACTTGCTCTGGGCATAGGCTTCAATAAGATTTTGGTAAACCTTGAAAGCCTCCCCATATTTTCCCTGTTTTTCGATAGCGTAACCGAGCCAGAAGCTGGCGTCGTCGGCGTAAGTGCTCTGGGCGTATTTCTTGAGATATGCTGCCAAACTCTTTTGCGCCTCAGTCCATTTCTCATCGAGGATCAAATCGTATGCGTCTCGATACGAGGCATAGCCTGAATCCTCTTGGGAGCCATTTCCATCGAGAGACGGGACAGGCCGACTTCCACCAAAGGCTAAATTGGTCATGAGAAATATGGCAATTGCACAGATCAAATACTTCCCTTTTTTCATCCTAATCGCTCCTCCCTAATTTCAAATCCTTAGATGTCCGCCTCTCATCTGGTGAATATTGATCTTCAACAGAATCCCCTTGCGGTCGATGCCACTGCGAATGAGCTCGATGTGGGGAAGGTCCTCCTGTTCCTCTAAATTGGCAATTTCGATGAGGACGGCTTCAAGATCCTCAATGAGCGCTCTGATTCCTTGCCGGGGATGGCCTTTCAGATTCTCTTTCAAGAAAGAGGCCTCCTGGATGAGTTCCTCTGAAATCTCCCGCTGCCTGGGGACGAGAATCTCGCCGCCTTCGGCCTCTGGATCGGTGTTCACGAAGCCGATGAGGAAGATCTTAGATTTTTCCAGATACCTTTCCGCCCGCTCGTCCACCGTTTGAGCCAAGGGCGCTTCTTCAGGAAGATGGGCTCTTTCTGCCACGGTCGGCTCCTTTACACCGAACGAGCTGAAGAAGAATCTGCCGATGAGTATTCCCATAACCAGGGCTCCGACTACGGCCGCCCATCTGTAGGCGGAGCCGGGGATAGACGGAAAAAAATCCTGGATTTTTTCCCACAGCCCAATTTTTGCCCGGGCTTTTGGGGCGGCTTCTTGCTCCATTCGAGCCCTTAACCTGGCCCAATAGCTGGCCCAGAACTCCTCCGGAGGTTCCACTCGCCTCTTTTGGCCCATCATCTCCAGAGTCTGCTTCATCTTAGTCAATTGGGAGGAACAATTCGGACACCGGGCCAGATGGCTCTCAAATTTTCGGTTGCTCTCCCCGTCGATCTCATCGAACAGGTATTCGGCGAAGATATGTCTGAAACTTTTGCATCCTTTCATTCTGACCTGCCTCTTATTCGATCCCAAAATCGGCCTTATAAAATTCCAAAAATTCTCTCAACTTCCTCACAGTCCGAAAGAGATGACTTTTCACCGTTCCCTCGGATAGTTTCATCACCCGGGCGATCTCTTTGATGGGCAACTGTTGATAATGGCGCAGAACGAAAACGGCCTTCTGTTTTGGGGGAAGCTTCTCCAGAGCCTCACGAATGTGCTCCTGAATCCGTCGGGACCGAACCACCGCTTCCGGATGATCCTGAGAATCGCTGTCGTCAACATGATGGATCTCCTCAGGAATAGAATCTCCATAGTATTCGATGTTCTTCGAGGTTTTCTTTCTTTTCTCGCTCATACATAAGTTCACTAAAATTCGGTACAACCAGGAGCTGAACTGGGCATCGCCCCGAAAGCTCCCGATCGATTGATACACCTTTATGAAAGCCTCCTGGGAGATGTCCTCGGCATCTTCATGGTTGCCCATGAGATCGAGAGCGATATAGTATGCTCTCTTCTTGTATCGTTCCACCAACTCCCTGAAGGCGGCAGCTTCACCGGCTTTGAGTCGCTCAACGAACTCCCAGTCATCATCCCTCATGTGACCTCCTTCTCTGATTGCAAGACGCCTTTAGACGGGAATTGGTTTACCGAGGTGGGGAGGAATTTGATCGGTGAGGTTTCGCTTCAGCGGGGCGAGACTATCTCAGAGAGGCTGTGCTTATTACGGAGGGAGCTAGGAGACGCGGAGCCATACAGCTTTGTGGCTATGAAGCTCAATTTGCTTTGGTGTTTTATGTTGAAGTGTTTAGTGCAGTATACGATAATTCGTTTGGCTCCACAATATCCCGATCTTCTTTGTAGATAACCCGCTGGTATGCTGAATTAACAACCTGCGTATGGAATTCTCCAATCTGCTCATTCAAACCTTTGCGAATTTCCAGGGCCTCATTGAGATTGACTCTGTCTTTGCGAAAATGGATTTGGTGCTGAAAATTGGCCTGTTGTATGGCACTATTGAGCTTACGGTGTTTCATTTCTAACTTCTTGAGTTGATCACGAGCTTCAGCAATGCTGAAATCAGGGCTGGGGCGGAACATTCCTTCTTCGTCTCGGCGAAAGGAAAATCGACCCCGGTTCTGTTTTGCCTCTGGCAAGCAATCTTTCAGCGTCTTAATTCTGGCCTCGAATTCCGCTCTCAACTCCAATGCTTCGTACAAAAAGAGTTTGTTCTTTGCATCTGGCATATGTCCTCTACCTCCTTAAGGTGTGTCCAGTTTTTGGAATCTCACTCTCTGGGGCATAGGTCGCTTTCCTCCAGCCAGCTCTAATGCTCAAATCTCCTGATATCGAGTCCTTGCTCATAAATATAATATCTTTTCCCCTTTTAAGCAATGAAGAATTTTTGATAAAATCCGATCCAGGCCTCCTCCCCTATTGAGACTTTAAATATTTGGGGCAGGCGTCTCGATCGCCCGAGATCTGCCGGGCAGAATGTACGGTTTACGAGACCCGGAGTCCTTTCGGACTTGCCCGCCTATTCCGTAGGATCGGATATGGCCACCCCATGAATTTTTGGTTGATCTTGGCCCTTTCTTTCGCTATCTTTATGGTGTTGGTACAAATTTATTCACAGGAGGTATCATCTATGCATTACGCTCTATTCATCGATTTTGAAAACATGCAGCGGGTGATCGAAACGCTGCACGGTGCTCCGGACGGCAAAGAGGAGGCACTCCGACTGATCCGCAACCTCATCAACTACGTGGAAAGGGACGATGACCGGATCATCATCAGAAGGGCCTTCGCCGACTGGGAGGGTGTGGGCAGTGATCCCGACCCTCAATCATCCTTGGCCCTGTTGAGCGTCAAACCTGAGTATGTGCTGGGGAAACCGGGGAAGAACTCGGCCGATCTGGCCCTCTCCCTGGATGCTCTGGAGGTGCTCTTGACCAGGAGTGACATCCAGGGGTTCCTCATCGTCGCTGGCGACAGGGACTATATTCCCGTCGTCTCCCGCATCCGCGAGAAGGGCAAGCGGATCCGCATTGTCGGGTTCCCGGATGCCACCTCGGGCGATCTGATAACCATTGTCGGCCGGGAGAATTTCATCGACGGCAACATCCTTCTGACCAGAGGCTATCGCCGGCCCAGGGTGCCAAGACCCGACACTCGCCTCCGGGAGCCGAAGGTCGAGAAAGAGAGTGGACTGGAGCCGACTCACCTGTGCGAGGAGAATCTGCGACGGTGTGTGCGCCTCATTTTGCAGGCTGAGAAACAGTTCGGCCCCGAAATATGGCTCAACCCCTTTTACAAGAACTTCATGAATGAGGAGTTCAAAACCTTAACTGATGACCAGAGAAAGGACATCATCTATGAGCTGGGTCACCGGGGTGTCTTAGAGGTGAAGGTCAAAGAGGAGTACATGGGCAAGCACTACTCGGTGCTGTTTCTGGACCACCAGAACGACCTCGTCAAGGAGGTTGAACGGGAGCTGGGGCAGAATAAGAGGGTGCTCAGAGGGGAGAGCGTGGCCTTGTGAGCCGGCGATATGGGCCGTCGGAGGGAGGTATGAAGAAAAAAGTGTCCGATGCGGACATGAAGAGGCGCTTCCAGGAGGTGCTCAAACGCATCTACTGCCTACACTGCAAGAAGACCGTGCCCCTGGTCGACTACGATGCCTGGATCGACCAAGGGGGAGTAGTTCTGAAGGGAAAGTGCGGCCTGTGCGGCGGGGAAGTGTCAAGATTCATCGAGGTCGAGTAGCCACTTATAGTTCAATTTTAATCCGAATCTGTCTTTTCATATATCCATCCTTAATCTCTTCCCCCTCCTGGAAGCCAAAAATGAGACGCCTTATCTTATCCCTGCCCTCCCCTATATCCTGCCTTCCTGGCAAGCCACAACCCTCAAAGGATACAATGGAAAAGGGAATCAGTGCCCTCACCTCGTATACCTTTTCAATGTGACCCTCAGTCGTTATAATATATTCGTCATCCTCAAGACATGAATCTACTATCCTGAGCCCCGATGACCGAGCTCCAATCTGGGGAGCGTGTTCTGGAATGTTCAACTCTATGCCCGGGGCAAAGGAGATGAGAAGCTCATTCTGTCCATCTGGTTGAAACTCAACCTGGCAGTGGATATCTCCTCTCGTAGGAAACAGACGATAATCGACTTTCTGACCGTCAAGGGTCACTTCACGGATTTCCGTAGCCGGACCAAAGGCAGGCGAGAATATGATACGGTAGCCCTCTCCGTTGCTTTGTCTCATAGATAAAACAAGCTGCCCCTCTTCCCTTTTAACACTAATCCTGAAGAAAAACGTGGCCTCTCCAGCGCGAAAAGATCGAACAGAGAGGTGATTCCAATCGGGTGGCAAGTGGGGGGAGAATGTAATCACCCCCTGTTCCCCATCCCCTTCCAATCCAAGAAGTCCTCTCACAGTTGATGTGACCACGAAAGAGGAGGAGAAGATCTGATGAGGCACACCGGTCCGAAGGGGCTTGTACCGGTCACCAGAGAGAAGCTCAGGGTTGTACCCCAACGCATCGATGAAGGTCAATCTGACCATGTTCATCAGGTGCATGAATCCAGAAAATGGACGATGGCCCAGGTACTCGGCCCAGGCGGCATAACCGGTGAGAAAAGGCCAGACGGCTCCGTTGTTATAGCTGAGCGGCTGGTAGGCTTCACTTCGGTTTGACAGCATTCTCACCCCCCAGTCGGTGCTCAATTCAGACGAAGCCAGCACATCCAACATCGAGGCTGCCCGCTGCTCATCGAGGAGACCGAAAAGAAGGGGCACTGCCGGCCAGGCCGTAACCTCATCATTGACTCCATCGTCGGTGGTCAGAGCAAAATTGTATGTTCCCTTCTCCTCGTTCCAGAATTTTTCGTTCAAAGAGTGGCGAGCCTTCTCAAAAAGACGGGAGCTCTCTTCCGCCAATTGGATCTCATCCATAATTCTGGCCATTTCAGAGAGGGATCGAATCGCCTCAACCCAGATCCCGGCCAGATAAATATCGGTGTGACTTCTCTTCAGCAGCGAACCCAGCTCCACAGCACCCAAACCCGCCTTCGAATTTTCCATGAGTCCGTCACCGTCCGTGTCGCAATCGAGGCAGTAACCATACGCCTTCTTAACCGAATCCCACGTCTCCCTGAGGAAAGCGGTGTCATTGGTGGCCCGTATGTAGTCTCGAGCGGCAACGATGTAATAGGGGGTCGTGTCGGCATGGTAGTAGCAGTACGGATACTCCTCAAACCAGGGGATCATGCCGCCGCTCTGGGAGAGTTCGTGCATCATCTTGCCGTCGTCCCGCTGGTACTGCCTCAGAAAAGTGAGGGCCTGACGGGTGGTGGCGAAGTCGCCGTAGCTATTGATGGCAAAGCTGTTCATGAAAGCATCACCACCGAAATACCAGGCAAAACCAGGGCGCTCGCTGGCTCCGGAATGACCGAATCCGGCCACCAAGCCGCATCCCAAATGAGGATTGCAGGCGAAGCCTTTATCAATGGCCACCTTGGCCCACTCAAAGGCGAGGTCTATATCTTTGTTGTCCGTCTGAAGGCTCAAGAATTGACGCCTCAATGTGTCATAATGGGACCGGGTAGCGCCATACAGATCGCCAATAGACCCCAGCATCCTTCTATAAGTCTTTTTCACCTCTTCAACCCCCAACACACCCCCAGCTATGACGATGGGAATGTAAAATCCGTGGGCCGAATCCGGATGGACGGCCACCTCAAACTGAACTTCGCCTTCAGGAAGCTCATGAGCCGGGGTCGAGGAGCCCTTTTCACCCAGGGGACAGCCAACTGCCCCGCTGTATTCTTTTCGGCTCTCCGTAATAACGAACGCTCCCTCTTCGTCGTCCCAATAACTGTACTGTCCCCCCAGACCTCCGGGCCACATCGGCTCCAAGGCAGGGGAGAGACTGCAGACGATGGACAACAGCCGATCAGCGTCCACATCGAGCAGCATAATTGCACCCCTCTCATCGATGGGCGCAACTAAATGCTGACTAAGCGTGAATTCATCAGCGACATAGGTGATGGTCACAGCCTCAGGACGAACCGTAATTCGCTCGGCCAAATCTCTTGCATCGTAAATGCGACTCTCACCCTCAAGCACAATCGATAGCTTGAAAGAATGAAGAATTTTGAAAGGATAGACCCACACCTCGAAGATCCCCTGCTCCTCTCCGATTACGGCAGAATGTCTTCCGATCGCTTCAAAATATTTCCCAGACCGAACGGGTCTCGTAAGTTCAATAGGGCTCGTCGCTATTGAGAATTTGGGGAGCCAACCACTGGCCTTCTGTTCGGGGGCCAACGGGTCTGCTGTCGTCCCAAGGATGATGCACACAGCCAACGGGAGGGCGAATATCCATCGGTTCATAAGCCTTCACCTCCTGGAGAAAGAGAGATCAAAAATAGATGTGACAACACCTTCCGGGTGCCGGAACCATCCCCATTATACCAGAATATATCGCATCTGTCAAGGAAAAACTGTAGCCACAGAGACCTGTCTGCCTTGGGCACAGGCAGGCACAGAACCACTGAGAAGATGGAGAAGGCGCCACCCAGAACGGCCCCCACAGCCTGTCCTTTCCCATTCGCCAAATGGCCATTCTGCAGAAAAAGGGGTTGACTTGACCCCAGTTTGGATGTATAATATCTTCTCTCAAACTGAAGGTCTAGACGGTGACGGTGTTCGTTGAAGGTTGTCCGGGAGTTCCTCTACGGGCTCCTGGAGTGGATGGCTTAAAGAGAGAGGAGCAACCATGGCCGCGGAGAAGCGTAGTCTTATCCTGATATCGATTGTGTTGGCCCTCATGGGTTGGGTCTTCGCCTACTTCAGTCCCCTCTATCACGAATGGAGGAGAAGGCCGAGGATTGTGGCCGAGTATAACGAGATCGATTTCGTCCACTTTACCGCCACCAGGTTTAAGATAGCCAACAGGGGGAGAGGTGAGGAGAAGGAGGTCCGGTTCATACTCCCCCGGTTCATCTTCCCCGGCGGAGGCACACCTTGCACCACGACTGTCCGGGACTACTCCCCCTATCACATCCGTTATGCTCTTGAAAACCTTCCCAATAAAAGGGTTTTGCGCGTGTTTAATCTGTCTCCGGGGGAATCGTTGTCCTTCACCGTGTACAAGGGCTGTTTCGAGTCTGTGGAGGCCTATTACGCCCTGAAGCCGACCGTATCGTACCAGACCCTGCTCGACGGAGTGCAGGTCAAGTCGAGCCGCGGGGACGTCCCCCTGGTCGAGAAGAAGGAGAAGCATATGACAAAGCCCCAGAGGAGACGCCCGTCCTAAAGGTCCC